>CAMVAR010000001.1 GCA_947165555.1 uncultured Pseudomonadota bacterium
AAAAAAACAATTCAGGCAAAATAAATGTCTGTTTTCCGGTCTTTTCGTAAAAAAGTATCAAAAAGGCCGGCATTGCCGGCCGAAATGATAAAAAATGCAAAAAACACCGGTATTATTTATCACGCACATGGGCGGGACACTTTTTTTCCACCGCCGCGATTATATCGGCGTGTAATTTTCCAAGCTCTTGTTCCGACATTTTTTCACGCGGTGTAAATGTAATTGTGAATGCGACGGATTTTTTACCGTCCGGCATTTCAAACGAATCAAAAATAACAATATCTGTTATCAAATTTGACACCGAACGCGCCGCAGCAACTAATTTTTCTGCCGGAAAATCATTTGGAACAACAAATGCAAAGTCACGTGTTATTGGTTGAAATTCACTCATCACAATCGGACCACGCGGTAAAACCCTGTGCGGCAGGTTTTCTATGTTTTCAACAATTCCAATACATACATTTGTTTTTATCTTTAATTTTTTCGCAACCGATGGATGCAATTCGCCGAATTCCGCCAAAACATTTTTACCCTGCATTATTCGACCATAACGGTACGGATGCGCCCAAAGTGGCGGGTTTTCCGTATCGATTGTAAAGTTTCGACCGTTTAATAATGATACTATGTCCGCCTTGACATCATATATGTCCACCGGACGATTACGTTTTTGCCAATGTTTCGGGGCCGTCACGCCGGTGCGGACAATGCAAATTTCGGTATGTTGTTCATTCGGCGTATCGCCATCGAACACGGTGCCCACCTCGAACAAATTCAAATCCGGATACCCGCGTTTTTCATTATTGGCAACCGCAATCAACAGATTTCCCAACAAACCATTCCGCGCCGTATCTAAATCGACAATTATCGGGTTTGCAATACGAATTATCGGTTTTGTTGATAACAATTCTTCAACCCGCGAATTACCAAAGCCAAATGTAATTGATTCATTTAATCCACGATTTGCCAATTTGTGTTTTAATTCCAAAATCGTATCTGTATGCGGAACAACACAGGCATCATTAGACATTTCTTTTAGGCCGATTTTATCATACCCATAAATACGCGCCAATTCTGAAACGATTGTTTCTGGGATTGTTATATCCGTTCTTTGCGGGTTTGGTGTGATTACCCAATCACCCGATTTATTGTTTTTGATTTCAAAATGCAATTTTTCCAATATCGCGCGTTGGGTATCATCATCTAATTTTATTCCGGTTTTTTGTTCGAACATAGACGTGTTGTACACCACAGATTCCGGCGTATAGGACGCACGACCGGCAACCGACACATTCACAATTTTACCACCACATTCGTCCATTATCATCTTGGCCGCCAATGCCAACGCGGCGGCCGTTCCATCCGGATTTATTCCACGTTCATAACGATACGAAGAATCGGTTGATATACCGTATCTTTTCGATGATTTACGAACAGTCACCGGGTCAAAATATGCAGATTCCAGAATAATATTCTTGGTATCATCCGATGTGCAACTGCGTGCGCCACCAACAACGCCCGCCAACGCAAGAATTCCCGCATCATCACATATAACCAAATCTTTGTCACACAGTTCGTATTCTGTACCGAACAGGTCTGTAAATTTTTCATTTGGTTTTGCCATACGAACCGTAATATCACCGACAATTTTATCGGCATCAAAACAATGCATCGGTTGCGCCAAATCATAGCAAATATAATTTGTTGTATCGATTGGTGCATTCTTGGGATTTATTCCCGCAGATAACAACCGCGATTGTATTGTTTTATTCGAAGGTGAATTTTTTATCCCATGAATTTCACAGAAACGGTATGTCGGACACGCGGACGGTGCCATCAAATTTACCTTTCTTGAACCGGATACGGATGATAATTCATCAATATTATTTTCAATGTATGTTCCGGCGCCGGCGACACTTAAATCCAACGCGATTCCGCGCACCGATAAATAGTCCGGACGATTTGGCGTAATAGATGTTTCAAATACGGTCGGACAATCAATAACCGGGGTCCCGATTTTTGTGTTTTCTGGTAATTCAATAATACCGCTGTGGTCATTGTTTATACCCAATTCCAAACCACTGCACATCATACCATCGGACACAACACCACGCAGTTTTCCACTTTCAATTTTATGTCCCTGGATTATACAGCCCGGCACCGCCAAAGCCGATACCAACCCCGTGCGCGCATTTGGTGCGCCACATACAACCTGGCGTAATTTACCGGAACCATCATCAACCATCAACACGTGCAGATGGTCACTGTTTTTATGCGGTCGGCATTCCACAATTTTTGCGGCAATCGGTGGCACCGGTTCGGATAAATCTTCAACCTCTAATCCGATTGCGGTCAATTTATCTGCGATTTCCCGTGGGGTTAAATCTGTATCAAGATATTGTTTCAACCATTCATAAGACCATTTCATTTTTTACCCCCTGTTATTAAAAACCCGTACTTTTTAACCAACGCACATCGGAATCTGTGAATGCGCGTATATCATTCAAACCATATTTAACCATTGCCAATCGCGCCCAACCAAATCCGAACGCAAAACCTTGATATTTATTTGGGTCAATATTGCAATTCTTTAATACAGTTGGGTGAACCATACCACCACAGAGCAATTCCATCCATTTATCCCCAAAACGCATGTCAACCTCTATGGATGGTTCGGTAAACGGAAAGTATGATGGACGAATACGCAATTCTATATTGTCTTGTTCAAAAAAACGTGTCGCAAATGTTCGCATCGTTGCCAATAAATCAGATAAATTTATTCCTTTTTCAACCGTATCAATATGTAAACCTTCGATTTGACCAAACATTGCCGAATGCGTCGCGTCCAATTCTTTGCGATAACATTGACCGACCGTGAACATTTTGATTGGCACACCATGCGTTTCCATCGCACGAATTTGCACCGCCGATGTCTGGGTGCGCATAACATTGCCATTTGGCAAAAAGAACGTATCCTGCATATCGCGTGCCGGATGATATGATGGTGTATTCAATGCGGTAAAGTTATGCCAATCATCTTCGATTTCCGGACCGGTCATAAATGTATAACCCATAGATTCAAAAATATCAATTACTTCTTGGGCACTTTTGGTCAACGGATGAATCGTGCCACGATTTTCCGGTTCGGCGTTTAATGATACATCCAATTTTTCACCCGCCAATGCCGCGTTTAATGCCGCGGTTTCTAATTCGGCCTGGCGATTTTTGAACAATTCACGCAGTTCCGTGTTTTCGCGATTTAATTCTGCGCGGGCATCGTTATCAAGTTCCTTCATCTGTTTCAGGCGTGCCGTCATTGTGCCATTTTTACCGAACACCGATGTATATAATTCCTGTAATTCGGTCAATGATTGTGTCTGTATTATTTTTTCGTTTAACATAACTTTACCTTCTTTAATAGATATGGGGTCGCGTTCGCGGCCCCATAATCATAAACAAAAAACACTGCGCCGCCAAGGGTTATTTATTACCCCCGATAAATCGTTTTGCCGTTTCAACCAATGCGGCGAAGTTTTTATCGCCGGCATAGGCCATTTCCGCCAAAACCTTGCGGTCTAATTCAACACCCGCCTTGCGCAGGCCATTCATGAATTGGCTGTATGTGATACCAGATGGGCGCACCGCCGCATTGATACGAACAATCCACAAAGACCGAAAATCACGTTTCTTGGCGCGACGGTCGCGATACGCATACTGACCCGCCTTTTCCGATTTTTCGCGCGCGGCACGATATGTGCTGCTGTGGCGACCAAGATAACCCTTGGCGCGTTCTAGAATTTTATTGTGTTTTTGACGAACCGTTGTTCCACGTTTTACCCTTGCCATTTTGCGCCCCCTTTATTTCAAACCATACGGTGCCAAGATTTTAGCCTGGGCCACCATGTTTTCATTCAGATATTGCGGTTTTGAACCGGCGTTATTTGCACGCGCGGATTTTTTACGCAACAGTTTCTTGTGGGCGTTTCTGCGAACGTTGATTTTCCCGGTCGCAGTCATTCTTGCACGCTTTTTCAAGTATGACTTTGTTTTTAATTTTGGCATTTTTAACCTCTTGTTTTTATTATATTCTGATGGCAATGCCATTGCCATTTCGAATGTTTATGCCCATAATTGTGCCATATTTATTTTGAAAATCAAGTTTTTATTGAATATTAAACTTTTTATGTTTAAACTGGGGCCAAGAATGAGTTCGAAAAAGTCATCTTCCAGGTTACATACGATTGTAAAGGTCGTTTTGGTTGCGGCAATTTTGCCCGTGGCATTTATATATATAATCGTTGCACGCCCAAACTATCGGATTATTACGAACATTGCGCACTTTTCCATGCCCATAGTTAACGCATTTGGCGATTTGGTTACATGGCCCATACGCGCCAGTGGTAATATCGCCATGAAAATACACAATATTTCAAACCTGGAACAGGAAAATGAAGAATTACGTGTACGTTTGGCCCAGGCATTAGAAAAACAAAATGAGCACGATATCGCAATACGCGAAATACAACGATTGCAAAATGAACTGGATGTTGTGCGCAGTTCTGTTTTTTCCACAATTGTCGCAGATGTTACGTATGATAATACCGCATTAAATCATGGGACATTTATTATAAACCGTGGTACACGCGACGGTGTTGAGCCGGGTATGGTTGTGGTGTCGTTTGAAAATAAACTGGCCGGGATTGTTATTGATGCGGGGGCGAATTTTGCACGTGTGCGGTCAATCATAGATTCTAATACAAATATCGCCGTACGTGTTGCCGGGTCTGATGTATATGGTTTTTTGCGGGGAAATGGTTCATCAACACCAACATTCGGATTCATTAGTGATAGTAAATTTCAACCCGGACCCGGTGTAAAATTATTGACCAGCAGTATTAGTGGTGTTTTACCACCGAATATATATGTTGGTGATTTAATAAATGATTCTGATGTTGATGTTTTAACACCGCGCCAAATATCACGTGTTATGGTTTTAAAATTTAACTCTATGGGACAAATGTACGAATGAAATATAAAATAATGGAATATTTGCGTATTGGATTGCCGTTTTTGATGACGTTGGCTCTGTGGCGGTTATCAACACCATGGATAAATCCGGCGGGCATATTGGCAATTATTCCAATATTTTATTGTTCTTTTATTCATCCGACACCATATTTTGTACCGTATGCACTGTTTTTTTGTTTTTTAATTGATTATAAATTTAACACTGTTTTAACATGGACTATTTTTTATTGCATATATTATGTGACGATTAATTTACAGACAATTATTGATATTACACACACAAACATGCGTGGGATATTTGCATTTATGTTATTTTTTGGAATTGTGTTATTTGCAATTACCTTATTCAATCTGACATGGTTAGGTTTTGGATGGTTTATATTAACTTTTTTAATTACATGTATAATGTATATTCCAATAACCAAGATTCTGGCGGTGGTTCACGATGATTGATACAGAAATATCTAAAACATTTGACCGGCGCAGCGCACTGTTTCTTAGTGGGGGAATGGTGTTAACATCTGTACTTATTTTGCGCATGTTACAGATGCAGGTGTTTAGTTACAAAACATACAAGAAAAAAAGTGAAAATAATTCATTCAGAATCCAGATTAATATGCCTGAACGTGGCAAAATTTTGTCGCGTGACGGGACGCCGATTTCACATGATGTACCAATATATCGTATTTATATAATTCCCGAAGAAACCGATGATTTAGAAAACCTGGTTGATATTGTAACGCGCGATTTAAAACTTGGACCAAAACGCGTTAATAAAATATGGGCCCGTATAAAAAAACAGCAAAAATTTCAACCGGTGTTAATCAGTGAAAATACAAATTGGGATACATTGGCCGCATTACAGGCAAAAAACCTGGACGGATTACATATTGGCGAAGGTTACGCACGTATGTATGAATTGGGGCCGGCCGGCGCACAATTTTTTGGCTATGTTGGTGCACCCGATAAACCCGTCGCAAACGCACCGTTTTATACACATGGTATTACCGGAATCGAACGAACATTTAACGATGAACTGTGTGGTGTGCCGGGACAAACGGTTATGATTGCAAACGCCGTCGGGCGCATCACCGGCGAAGACCGGTCCCAGTACAAAGAACCAATTATTGGCCACGACATTAAAACAACAATTAATGACACCGTACAACGTAAATTATATGATGCCTTGACCCTGCATCAGGCGGGTTGTGGTGTGGCACTGGATATACAAACCGGTGATATTTTGGCCATGGCATCCACCCCCAGTTTTGACCCAAATAACTTTTCTGGGGATGATTCAGATGAATATATTGCAGGATTACGCCAAAATTTTGCAAAACCATTTATGAACAAGGTGTTCGAAGGACTTTATCCACCGGGGTCAACATTTAAAATTGTTGTTGCATTGGCGGCATTGGAATCTGGTGCAATTACAACAAACGATACCGTGTTTTGTCCCGGACACTGGGATTACGGGGACCGGCGTTATCATTGTTGGGAATCCAAAGGTCACGGTCGTGTAAATGTTATTGATGCGTTAAAACATTCGTGTGACATTTACTTTTATCAAATTGCATTACGTATTGGTATTGATGCAATTAAACGTATGGCGATTCGATTGGGATTGACCGAGAAATATATCGAAGATATTATACAAAAACAAATGACCGGTATTATCCCAGACCGTAAATGGAAAGAGGCAAATATTGGCGCACGATGGGTACATGGGGATACCGTTATTTCCGGTATAGGCCAGGGTTTTATCCTGGTTAACTGTATGCAATTGGCTGTTATGATGGCACGTGTGGCATCAAATAAAAATATTGTTCCACGATTGTTAAAATCCGATAAAATACCAAAATTCAAACCGGTTGGATTACAGCAAAAAAATATAAATATTGTTCTTGCCGGGTTAGAAGAGGTTGTAAAACCCGGCGGTACCGCATCGGGCAGTGCAATAAATGTCAATGGTGCAAAAATGGGCGGAAAAACAGGAACATCCCAGGTACGCAGTATTTCGCGCGCCGAACGGATTAGTGGTGTTTTAACAAATAAACAATTAGAATGGCGTATGCGTAATCATGGATTGTTTGTTGGATATGCACCAACCGATAATCCAAAATATGCCGTATGTGTTATAACCGAACACGCCGGGTCCAGTGGCAGTGCCGCACGAACCGTCGCCGCAACAATGAAAGAACTATTAAAAAACGAATAAACTATGTCACGACAAACACGTGTTTCAAATGCAAATATGATGAGTTTTTCCGAAAAACTGGCGCGGTTTTCGTGGGTGATGTTTGTACCGATGTGTATTGTGCTGATTATATCTGAAATAATGCTATATTCGGCGGGTGGTGGCGCATGGCGGCCATTTGCATTATCACAATTATTTAAAATTATTATTGGATTTGCGACTTTTTCAATTGCCGCATTTACAAACATAAAATTATGGATTAAATCGGCATACTTAATATATGCAATTGCCTTTGTTTTGATTGTTTTGGTTACATTTGTTGGTCATACAGGTATGGGTGCCCAACGTTGGTTAAACCTGGGGATTATGCATGTTCAGCCATCTGAATTGTTTAAAATAGCGTTGGTGTTGGCACTGGCGCGATATTTTGCATGGATGAATTCAGTAGATTTAGATAAATTTAAAAATTATATTGTGCCGTCATTGATGATGCTAATACCGTTTGGTTTAATTGTTTTACAGCCAGATTTGGGTACCGCGTTGTCAATTGCAATGGTTACAATTGGAATGTTTTATATTGTTGGTGCAAATAAAAAATGGTTTATTATTGGTGCGATTTTGGCACTTATGTCGGCACCGGTTGTATGGTTTGGTGGGCTACACCAATATCAGCGCGAACGTATTATAACATTTGTAAATCCCGACCATGACGCCCAGGGTGCCGGTTACCAGATAAATCAGGCAAAAATAGCATTTGGTAGTGGCGGCATAATTGGCAAAGGGTATATGAATGGTTCACAATCACAACAATCATTTTTGCCAGAAAAACAGACCGATTTTATCTTTACTATGTTGGGTGAAGAATTTGGATTTATTGGTGCGTTTATTATAATTTTACTGTATTCTGTTATTGTTGCAACTTTGTTTTGGGCGGCCAAAACATGCCTTAATCGGTTTGGTCAATTGGTGTGTTTTGGTTTTATGTTGAACTTTTTCATTTATTATTTTATAAATATATCCATGGTATTGGGGTTGGTGCCAACCGTTGGGGTGCCGTTGCCACTTATGTCATTCGGCGGCAGCAGTCTTTTATCACTGCTGTTTGGGTTTGGTTTGTGCCAAAATGCCCATATACATAAAGACCAACAATTATCTGCAAAGGGAAGTTAAGAAATGAACCTGCTTATCGTTGAATCACCGTCTAAGGCAAAAACAATTGAAAAATATTTGGGGCGTGGTTGGCATGTAATCGCGTCGGTGGGACATGTACGCGACCTGGTTCCGGAAAATGGCAGTGTTGATACCGAACATGACTTTGCAATGCACTGGCAAATTATGCCGGGTAAAGAAAAACAAATAAAACTTATTACCGATAATGTACAAAAGGCCGATGCGGTATATCTGGCATCGGACCCAGACCGCGAAGGCGAGGCCATTGCGTGGCATATTTTAGATATATTAAATTCAAAGAAATTGTTGGGTAAAACACCCGTGTATCGTGTCGCATTTCATGAAATTACCAAACGGGCCGTGATGGACGCAATTGAACATCCGCGGGAAATTGATTCAAACCTGGTTGATGCGTATTTGGTCCGTCGGGCATTAGATTATTTAATTGGATTTGAAATATCGCCATTGTTATGGCGACGCAATTTGGGTAAATCGGCCGGACGCGTACAATCGGTTGCGGTCAAATTGGTCGTTGACCGCGAACGCGAAATCGAAGATTTTAAATCGGTTGAATATTGGTCTGTGGCCGGACAATGTGATATTGCAAAAAAATCTTTTAACGCCGGGTTGGTATTTTTTGATGGTCAAAAAATTGAAAAGATGACATTGAAAAATTCTGATGATGTGGATAATGTTTTGCAACGGTTAAAAACACCGGTACACGCCGAAATATCACGTATAGATAAGAAAAAAACATCACATAAACCATACGCACCATTCACAACCAGTACTTTACAGCAAGAGGCCGCACGAAAATTATATTTTTCATCAAAAAAAACAATGTCTGTTGCACAAAAATTATATGAAAACGGGTTTATTACATATATGCGTACCGATGCAACAAATTTATCTGCGGATGCGATTGGTGAAATAAGACGTTTTATCATGGAAAACTATGGTAATAAATTTTTGCCCACATCGCCAAATATATACCTTACAAAATCAAAAAATGCCCAAGAAGCACACGAAGCAATTCGTCCAACACACTTTGATTCGGCAACCAACGATTTAGAAGGTGATGAAAAAAAACTTTATGATTTAATATGGAAACGTACAATTGCGTGCCAAATGACAAATGCAGAATTTGATTCTGTATCGGTTGATATTTTAACTGATGATAAAATCGCAACATTTCATGCCGTCGGAACAACACGTACATTTGATGGTTTTATGAAAATCTATACCGAAGACAAAGATGATAACGACGATGAAAATAATACAAAATTACCGCCAATGAATATTGGGGATAATGTTATAATTTCAAAAATTACACCAGACCAACATTTTACCCAACCCCCCGCCAGATATACCGAGGCATCGTTGGTAAAAAAATTAGAAGAATTGGGTATTGGGCGACCATCAACATACGCAACAATTATGTCAACTATTGTTGACCGTAACTATGTCGAACAAGATAAACAACGTCGTTTTCATCCGACGTCTGGCGGTTGGGTTATTGCCGCATATTTGGCAAAATATTTTTCAGATTTGGTTGATGTGAATTTTACCGCAAAAACCGAAGATACATTGGACGATGTGTCAAATGGAAAAACAGATAAAATTGCCGCATTAAACGATTTCTGGGGTAATACAAAAAATATGATTTCCGGGGCGCGTGATGTTAAAACATCTGATATTATTGATAATATAAATTTATTTATGTATAAACATTTGTTCACCGACAACAATGATAAATGTCCGAAATGCGGTGGAAAACTGGGGATAAAATTGTCTAAATTTGGGCCATTTATCGGTTGTGAAAATTATCCAACATGTGATTATACCGCACGTATGACATCAAATGATACAACGGAAAAAACACAAACAAAAAATGAATCACGCGATTTGGGTAATGGTATTTCTTTTCGCATCGGGCGATTTGGACCTTATGTGACGGACGGCAAAAAAAATATCGCGGCGAAAAAATATACCGCTGATACAATAACACTGGAAATCGCAAACGAATTATTATCGGGCGGCACACAAAAGGTGGAACCAATTGAAATTGGGAAAAATCCAACAACCGATAAAATGATTTATTTCTATCCGACCGGGCGTTATGGCGCATATATTTCAAGTAACAAGGTAAATGTTAGTGTCAAAGAACAACCAGATTTAGAAACCGCAATTGATTTGATAAACAATAAAAAACCGAAAAAAATGTTTAAGAAAAGGTAAAGTATGAATATATTTCAAAAATATAAACTTTACAGAAATATCATAAAACAAAAACCGGTTTGTGTTATTGTTTATAATGATAAATATATGATTTATGATACAGATTCTTATAAAGTTGATATTTATTCTATTAAAAAATCGGATTTTTTGTATATTAAACCCCGTTTTTTTAAGCCTATATACTCTGCCAAAGTTCACAAAAAAAATGAAAAAAGTTTTGTACTTTTCGATGGTTTTATGGCAAAAAGATTATTTGAATATGGAAAACAAAACCAAAAATGACAAAATATGACAATAATTTTACCGACCAATTACGTGAACGACTTTCAATTGTCGATGTTGTATCGCGGCGTGTGCCTTTGAAAAAAAAAGGTCAAAATTATTGGGGGTGTTGCCCGTTTCATAATGAAAAAACACCGTCTTTTTCTGTCAATGAAGACAAAGGTTTTTTTCACTGTTTCGGTTGTGGAAAGCACGGTGACATTATTTCGTTCACAATGGAAACTGAACATGTTGATTTCAAAACCGCGATTGCCGAATTGGCCGATATGGCGGGATTAAAGTTGCCGGATTATAAACCGAAATCACAACAACAAATTGATGCGGAAGAATCATATATTTCAATCACGGCGGCGGCGGCGAAAATGTACGCGGAAAAACTTTTTACACCCGATGGCGCGCATGCGTTGGAATATGTGCGTCGCCGCGGTTTTAGTGATGAAATGATAAAAAAATATGGTATCGGATATGCACCAAAAAATAATATTATTTCAAACAAATTTGCAAATACTAAACAGGAAAAAATTATTGCGACGGGTCTTGTACGCCGCGGTGATTACGGGTTATATGATTTCTTTCGTGATAAATTAATGTTTCCAATTTTTAATACACATGGACAAATTGTTGCGTTTTCCGGGCGTTCATTGGATGGGTCAGAACCCAAATATATAAATACAACCGATACAGAAATGTTCCATAAACGACAAACTTTGTTCGGGTTTAATTTTGCACGCGAATCTATTCACCGTGCAAACCGCGCAATTATTGTCGAAGGTCAAATTGACGCAATTCAGATGCAATGTCATGGTTTTGGTGAAACGGTTGCACCACTTGGCACCGCATTGACCGAAGACCATATTGCAATTTTATGCAAGGCGAACAGAAACATTATTTTTTGTTTTGATGGTGATAACGCCGGACAAAAGGCCGCCGCACGTGCATGTGGTTTAATAATACCATTTTTACGCGATAATTCCGATGTGCGTTTCGCATTTGTCACCGGTGGCAAAGACCCTGATGAAATTTTACGCCGGGGCGGGGCGGGGGATATGAAAAAAATCATTGATGATGCGGTGCCATTGGTGGATTTTTTATGGAATACGGCAAATAAAAATTTCCTTGTTAATACACCATCTGGGAAAACCCAGGCGGAAAAATTTATTAATACAGAAATTGAAAAAATTAATGATAAATTATTACGTTCTCAATTCGCCCAAGAATATAATAAACGAAAATTTAACGAATGGCACAAATGGAAAAAAACACCGGAAATAGTACCTATATCGGTTCCTAAGACAGATTCTGTTATAAAAAATACTATTATTTATATTGTAAATAAATATCCAGAAATCGCAGAACGATATGGTGATTTTATAGGTGGTTTTAATCTGGATTTTAATACAGATGTAAATGTGGATTTAAATTTAGATTTAAAGTCTGCGGAAAAATACCTGGTGTCGTTAAAATTACAAAAATATATCGAAAATTTAGAGTTAAAAAAACGTGAAATTACCATTGGTGCGTTATCAAATGGAAATGATGTACGTGACGAAATACGCCGTATAGACGATGAAATAATAAAAATGAAAGAACGTTTTGATTTGTTGGTGTAATCGATTTTAATTGTTAAACAAGAAATGACATATATCACCTTCTTGCATTATATAATCACGGCCAACAAGACGCATTTTTCCCGCCTCTTTGACGGCGACTTCACCACCAAATTCTATATAATCAGATGGTGATATAACCTCGGCCCGGATAAAACCACGTTCAAAATCAGTATGAATTTTTCCGGCCGCCATTGGCGCGGTCATACCACGGGTAATTGTCCATGCGTGTGCCTCTTTTGGACCGACGGTATAAAATGTTTGTAACCCCAATGTTTCGTATCCGGTTTTTATAATTTTTTCCAATCCGGATTGTTCCAATCCCAAATCATTTAAAAAAATTTTTCGTTCATCAGGGTCAACAATTTGCGCAATTTCCATTTCTATTTTCCCTGATATTATTAAAACCGGATTTTTTTCACCAAATTTTTTTATAACCATTTCCGAATATTTATTACCGGATGCCGCGGCTGATTCTTCGACATTACATACATAAATAACCGGTTTTGACGTTAGTAAATTAAATGGTTTACAATCAACATCTGTTTCACGCGCAGGTACAGATTTTTCTAAACTTTCACGAATTTTGTTTGCATCAGCTAATAGTTTTATTGCAACCTTGTCCAAACCATGCGCCTTTTTTTCAAGGTTTTTTATTTGTTTTGTTAAACTTTCTAAATCAGCAAGCATAAGTTCGGTTTCAATTGTTTCAATATCTGAAATTGGGTCAATACGGCCATCAACATGCACAATATCATCATTTTCAAAACATCGCACAACATGAATTATTGCGTCCGTTTCAAGAATATTCCCAAGAAATTTATTCCCTAAACCTTCGCCTGTTGATGCCCCACGGACCAAACCTGCAATATCAACAATTTCCAACTGAGTCGGGATTATTTTCGCAGAATTATCAACCGCCGCCAATTTATGTAATGTTTCATCTGGTACAACAACACGACCGGTATTTGGTTCAATTGTACAAAACGGATAATTTTGCGCGTCGGCCGCGGCACTTTGTGTTAATGCATTAAATAATGTCGATTTACCAACATTTGGCAATCCAACAATTCCGCAATTGAAACCCATAATAAAATCCTTTATAATACATATTAATATGTCATACATCTGGAACAAATTCAATATAAAAACATTTCCCGCAGAAACGATTGTTTACTGTGATGGGAATTATCAAGAACAATTTTCAACACTAACAGAATTTGGCGCGTTATCAAAAAAATACGATTTACCAGTACATATTATATATGTTGGTAAAATTCAGCGCGAAAATACATTAAATATAAATTTGAATACAGATAATCAACCGGTATTTCTTAGTGTTAATGTTTCAAATGATTCCCCGGCAATTTTAAACATTTTTATCAAAAATGCCGGGGAAAATTCTGATATTCGTGGCCATATAATGTTGAAAAATTATTCAGATTTGGTCGTTAATATTATCGGGGAACATATTGTTAAAAATTCAGGTATTTTATTACAAACCAAGGTAATTGGTGCAAAAAACAGTTATTCAAAAATATCGGCCGTCGCAATTGTTGAAAAAAATTGCGAAAATATAGTTTCTGATGTTCGTATGTCAGGACACGCATTAGATACAACCGCAAAAATACGATTTATACCGCGACAATGTATTTCATCAGTACCAAAATCTGCCGAACATAGTGCGTATTTATTCCACGAAAACCCGGCACAGGAATTATATCTGCGTGGGGCGGGATTATCCGGTGCAGAGGTCAAAGATACTATGGTCGAAGCATTTATAAACGATTTTAATCTGTTTTAAATACATATAAAAAAACGGTATCTTGTAACCATCAAGAATACCGTAATTTATTATAAATACAGGATTATTTTCTTTTAAAACCCTGTTTTGCTTTGAATTTTGGGTTATCTGGGTCGATTAATACAATCTGTTTACCACGACGGATTTGTTTTATATTACCGCGCTTTTTCCAGGCCCGCAAAGAACTTAAAAACTTCATATTAATATCCTTTTTGCATGGGGTATTATAAACACTTTTTAACAAAAATCAAATAATATATTATTTATTTTGTTTTTGTTATTTGGTCGGTTGAATTTGTTGAAAAGTGGTTTTAAACAAAGTTTTCAACAAAAAAATCCAGTAATTTAGTGGTTTTTAATAAAAATGTTGAAAAATATAACCTGTTGAAAAACTGTGGAAAAAAATAAAGGTTTTCAATATTTTCAACAATTTTATGTTTTTGTTTTTTATACTTGTTGAAAATTGTTGAAATTGTTATAATGCAATTATAGCAGGTTAGGGGGGAATTTAAAATGAGACAACAGGTACTAAAAGCATTGGCAAATCCGTCACATTTGTTCTTTGTACCGTACACATTGGCCGTGATAAATTTCATGGTTCAGTTTTGTATTTTTATTATTTTATTTACAATTGGTATTTTTGTTTTTGGAATAGAAGATGTTGCCGGATATATAAACCCATTGTATTTTTTAATATCTGTATGTGTTGTTCATATGATTTTAGCGCGTTATTCAAAACGTGACCCACAACTTGGCCAAATTTTAATCGCAAAAATACGTATGTTAAAAAATAAAATACCACGGAGGTTGGCCGCATGATAGATGGTTTTTTTGGATATTTTGCCGGCGGTGGTTTTTCAGAAACGATGACATTAACTATTATGGCCATCGCGGTGATTTTTGTATTTATTATATTAATGATATATGTGCCAACAATTGTAAAACATGTTTTTCCAAAATTTGGTTATAAACATTATTATCAATATATTCCATTTCAAACCGTATATACCGATGATTCGTTGGAATTATCAGATGGATGTTTGGTACGTGTGTATGCAATATCTGGGGTACAAACCAGTATGCAGACCGATGAACAAAAAGAAAAATTTTTAGATTTACGGGCGCAGTTATTTAATCAAATTCATGACCCGAACGTTATATTGCGTTTTTTTACAACACGCGATGCCGTTGGTGAAAATACAGATTATGAATTTGACCAACCGGTTTTACAAAAAATTTATGATAAATGGCATGCCCAGGGGTTACGTATATTTATCAATAATTATTATGTTGTGTTATCGGTGCGCGGGATAAATACACGTGATAAATTAAATCAATATAGTAATTATATAGAATCTATTTTGGCACCATATAATCCGCGTGTTTTGAAAAATAAATCACGTAATAATATGGCAAAGTTTTTTGGTCGTATTTTTTCACCAATTACAAAACCAAATCCCGTCGTGTGTGATGAAAAAATTACAGAGTTATCAACCGTTGATGATGTGGAATTTTTACGTAATGGTATTGTTCGTTATATAAGTGGTAATCGTGAATATTTTGCGGCGTTGATGTCTTTTCGGGCGGCACCTGATTTCTTGGACGAAGATTTTTATGATTCTGTTAATACAATTCAAACAGAAATGATTTGTATGAATGGTTTTAAAATCATGGATTCAACCGATGTTGATACGGTTATGCGACAAAGACGTAGTGTTGCATCAAAAGAAAATGATTCAACCGAAGAACAAATTTCGCATGCACAATCGGTCATGGATGAAAATGTGTCTGGGAATCAGACGTTGGTGAATTATTATCCATTGTTTGTAATTTTTGGAAAATCAATCGAAGAATTAACAGAATATGTTGATGAATTTAAAAAAATTTCTGCATCGTTTGGCGTGTCACCAATACAGGAAAATTTTGCAACCAAGGTTTCGTGGTTTTCGATGGTGCCGGGATTTGATACATTTCCACGAACATTTAAAATGCTATCGCGGGCCGCCGCAATTAGTATACCAATGTCCAGTGCACCACGCGGTATTTCGGATTCAGATTGGGGAAATGGACCGTTGGTTGTTTTTCCCACGGCCCAGGGTACCCCATATCAATTTCAATTTCATGTATCATCTGCGCCGGCCGCGGTTGGTCATACATTAACAATCGGTCCAACCGGTGGTGGTAAAACAACATTATTTTCATTCCTTATTGCACAATCGTTGCGACATAAAAAACTAAAAGCGTTTTTCTTTGACCGTAACAAAGGTGCAGAAATATTTACACTGGCCGTTGGTGGAAAATATATCACAATGCAAGGTAAAGAAAAATCTGATACGACATTTTTAACACATCTTAATCCATTAAAAATGCCGGATACGGTCGCAAATCGTGCATTTTTACGTCGATGGTTTGCAATGATTTCGGAACAAAATGATGCAATATCGTCCGATGAAATTGCGCGCGCGGTATCAGTTAATTATGATTATTTATCAGATAAAGATAGAATGTTAAAAAATCTGTGGGAAAGTTGTTTTTCATCCGCAGGAAAAATGCGCCCCGCGTTGAAAAAGTGGGTGGACCCGTTGCAATATGGTGATATATTTAATGAAGATAGTGATACACTGGATTTACAATCACGTTTAACTACATTTGATTTTACCGATATTTTACAAGATGCGGTTTTGGCACCGGCGGTTATTTCATATATATTGCATCGTATAAATAATACAACCGTTTCAGGTGGAAATCCATCGCTTATTATGATAGACGAAACCGCGCCGATGTTGGAAAATAAAATGTTCCGTGATAACTTTATCACCGGTTTACAAGAAGGACGTAAAAATCGTCAGGCATATATGGTCGCGTTCCAACGTGCAAATGTACTGGATAAATTGGGTATTGGTGATGTTGTTCGTGGTCAGGCTCAAACGATTATGTTTTTCCGGAATCCCGCCGCGGATGCGTCTGATTATGAACATTGGAATTTAAATCCATTGGAAATGGCATTTATCCAAGGCAAGGCGTATCCAAATCTGAAACGTGCGGTTTTGTTATCACGTCCTGTGAATAATGAATCGGTTATTTTAAATACAGAATTGGGTGGATTAGGAAATATGTTGCGTTTATTTGAATCTGGACGTTCATCGGTGTTATTGGCCGAAGAACTGTATCGACAATATGGTTCGGCATTTGTTAACGAATACCTTAGAAAACAAGGGGTTGGTGATTTATAAATTTTTTAAAATTTTTTATGTATTGGTCGGTTTTGTTGGCCCAATGGTTGCCGCGGCGGATTCGTGTGTAAAATACAAAGAAAAAATTAAATCGTCGGTTGTTATCCCAAAATATAATGTATCGGTTGTGCAACCGATTGAGTTTATGAATAAATACCATGGTAATGTTGTTGCAACACTGGTCCAGGATTTTGATTTAACTGTTGATGTTGTTGCAACAAATGGTGGATATTGTGTAATTTTGAAAAATGTTAATGCAACATTTGGATATGATGATTTTGCCGTTAAAATTGATAGGCTGTATCATAAAAATTCATGTGCATATAATGCAATACTGGGACATGAATACAGGCATATAGATGTGTATTTATCGGTAATTAAAGATTTGGATATGGATATAAAAAATTCTGTGATAAATTCGGCAAATTCGGTTATGCCAATATTTGTTCAATCACGTGAAGATATTGAATCTGGGATTAGTGAAATGAATATGAAAATACAGTCGCATCCAGAGATTATTTTATTAAAGCAAAAAATAAATGCCGCCGTTGAAATACGAAACAAGCGTATCGACCAAAATGAAGATAATACAGATTTAAACAAGTGTTAACCAAAATATATCCAAACAATAATTGGTGCCAATACCGCCGTCAACAGGCCTGATATAACAATGGCAAGGCTACTGAATGCACCTTCGATATGTCCCATTTCCATTGCCTTGACTGTGCCGGCGGCGTGGGATGCGTTACCAATTGAAATTCCGCGTGAAATTGGATTTTTTAATTTCATCCATTTGCATATTTTATCACTAACCGATGCACCCAAAATACCGCGGATACAGTTAGTGATACCATACCACCCAATTTTTCGGTTATTCCAATTGCCAATGCCGTGGTAACCGATATTGCCGCCAATGAACGTGCGATTATATCGGATAAACCGAATAATATTACAACCACACAAACCGATACAACCGATGCAATAACACCAATAAATATAGAAAATAAAATTGGCCAAAAATGTTTCTTTAATAATGGTAATTGACGGTACATCGGTACCGCAAAACACACGGTTACCGGTACCAGAAAATATGTTAAATATTTTGCACTGTTATTGTATGTTGAATATGGTATATTCATTAATAGTAGCACAATAATAACAATAATAGTTGTCAGAAATAGCGGTGTTGTTAACGGGGATTTAAAACGTTTATTGATAAGTGTTGCAATTATGAACACAGTAATTGTTAACGCCGCACCAAAATATGTTGAATTTGTAATAAAATCTATCATTTTTTGTCCCGTCGTCGTTCAAGAAAGTAATCAGCGGTTTTTCCGGTTATAATCATTGTAACAACATAGGCAGTTACCAATAGTAATACCAGATAATACCAAATTCCGGATATGTCAGACCATATATCAATAACCGCGACCGCGGGCGCAACAAAAAATAATGCCATTATTCCATGAAACCAATCGGCAATGTCGGCCACCCATTCAAGTTTTACAATATGTGTGCATAGCGCAATAAATAGTAATAAAAGACCATAAATACTGCCCGCGATAGGCAGGGGAATAAAGTGTTCGCATACTTCGCCAAGAAAGACGAATATTAAAATAATCATAAATTGAAACAGGTATTTCATGGTATCTCTTGTGCCAAAATGATTATACAATAACTTTGAAATTTTTTTAACAAAAATATATTAAAAAATAAAAAAACGGTGTGCGTAAACACACCGAAAATTTTTACATATAAAAATTACTTTATTCGTACAGAATCAACGTCGATTTTGGTTTTTTTGAATAATCCCTTATCAACTTCGCCAGATATTTCAACGGTTGTATCGGGACTAACATTAACACCATTCCAATCGTCGTTATCAATTTCAACGGTTATTTGTCCGGTTGAATCAGAAAAAGTATATTTTTCATCGCCAAGGCTGTTGATAATTTTACCAACCAAAACAACATGTGTATCGTCACGCATAGTGCGGGCATCACGGACCGTTGTTATTCGTTCATCGTTACCAAATCCATTTGAAAAAAATGCCGCGTTTGCCGATAAACTAATCCCAAAAATCGTAAGTGTTGTAAAAAGTATTTTTTTCATTTTAGTTCCTTTTTTTTATTGTGTACGTGTATTATATATTAAAAATATATAAAATCTATAAGATTTTAATAACATAAATTTATGTATTATAATTAATGTGTTGTACCAAATGGTAATTTTTTGCATAAATTATCGCGTGTAATATTACCCCAACATAAAACATCGTTTTTGTATCCAACAGGCATCGTGCCAGCAAACATCACAGAAAAAAATTTTTCTAAATCTTGTTTACAACTCATAAAAACGTGCTTTTTTTCAAGAATATTATAGCAATAGATTAAAAAAAAACTTCAAAAGTAGCCAGAAAATAGCCATTTTTTAATTTTAACTTTTGAACTTTTTGTGATACAATTCCATGTATGAGAATGTTGCAAAAGTGGGGATTTTTTTTACTGGCGATTATTGTGCCGGCACTGACGCATGCCGACGAAGCGGATTTGGTTGCTGCACTGCAAAACACATATTCCGCATGCGTTGGGATAGATGAAGCTCTTGCAGATTTAAAAAAGATGGCAGGTATAAATACCGCGATAACAGGTGTTGGAACTGGACTTGGTGCCGGTGCAACGATTGTTGGTATTGTAAAGGAACAAAAAGACCAATTGGCCGACAAACTTAAACTTGAAAAATTGCGCACAATCGAAGAACGTCGTATGCAAACTGAAACACCACCGACATCAAACGAAGAACTTGATGCAGCAAAGCGCGAATTTGACAATTTGTGGGGCAAAACCACCAACGATAAAAATACAGATTCAGAAATTGAAAAATTAGACAAACAATCAAAAAGTTTGGGTAATTGGCGAACAGGTTTACTTGCCGGGAACACTGTCACTAATGTTGCCGGTGCAATTATTGCAGGCAAAAACAAAACCGATGGCGACCTGCAAAGCCAAATTGATAACTGCAAGTCCGCAATCGGTGAACTGCGCCGGGCACGCGCCCGGGCACGCATCGACGGCACCGACACGGGTGAGGCAAACGCTATTATTTCGGCATGTGAAGGTTTTGAAACCGTTGATATATCAAAAATAAATACCCGAGCAAAGGGCGCAATGGTTTCCGGCATTGTTGGTGCAACAACGGGACTTACCGGAACAATAACCAGTGGTATTGCAAACAGCGATTCTGTTCGCAATCAGGGCGAAGGTGGCACACGCACCGATAAAGAAAAAAATCTTAATACCGCATCAAATATTTTGGCGGGCGCATCAACGGTTGCATCGGGTGTTGCAACGGTATTTAACGCAACACAAATATCGGCAATTAAAAAAGTCGCAAATGTTGCCGCAAAATGTACGGAGGCATTAAAATGAAAAGATTTTTAATCGCACTCTTTGCAGTATTTGCCTCTGGTAAAACTTTTGCCGAACCAAATGGTGGTTTTATCCCACAAATTCCACCGATTTATGCGCACCCAGATGTTGTCGAATATGCCATTAAAAAATATGTTGTTGCACCATATGACCCAAACAAAGTAACCGCGGCATACGAGCAATATATGAATCAAAATGACGGAACAATCACATTAGAAAATCTGCAACAAAAGGTTTGTCCCGCCGGTGGTATGGATTATGCACGGTGTAAAGAATTTACAAATGTATTGATGATACCATATTACGACGTATGCGATAGTGGCAAGGGAAAATCAGGCGGCAACGAACATTGTGAAAAGAACTTTTTTTATTATTCGGCACCCAAAAATCTGAGTTTTGGAAATGGAACCTATGTCAGAACCAAAGAAGCAATTGGTCTTGCCCAAGAATACGCATTGGTTAAAGATAAACAAAAGGTTGTTTGTGTATCCACCAAAGGAAATTCCAAAAAGACAGATACAATTTGGTGCACCGGTATTGATAAAAAACATTTTTATGAATTCAAATTTAACAATATCAAAGAAACCAAGGATGACCACATAAAACAATCATTACTTGGTGCGATATGTAAATTACACAATACGCAATACAGTGCCGGCGGTATCGGTGCCGCGACACTTGGAAGCGCCCCGGGTTATTCTTGGCCGGATTCATGTGAAACCGCGGATAAGTTCATATGTACAAATATAAATAAATCACTTGGACGTTTTTCATACAAAGCAACGATTGGAACAAGTGATGTTCCACCAACTGGTAAATATTCAACCTGTGTAATTGAAAAGGTTGTGAGTGATATATCGAACTTGCGCAGCGCATATGGTATTGACCCATCAGTTTTCAAAAATATTCAAGCGTTGGCGGGTGAAGATATAGACAAGAAAATCAAACAATATGTTAAACAGGAATTACAAAAACAAAAAATAACATTTGATGAAAAATCATTTCATTGTGCCGATTCAACCAATGTTTTGAACGGTGGTGATGTTTTAACGTGCTATGTAAATAATAAACCGGTTGATTTCTTGTTCAAAGATTTATCTGAATGGAGCGGCGTGAACAAACGCGGTGGTACCCAGGCAATGGATTGTATTGTATCGGGCGGAACATATACCGGCAAACGTTGTACAAATTTGAATCAAAAACAGTGCGAAATGTTGCGGAACGCAAATCTAAAAAGTTGTCCAAGTTGTAATATGGTTCGTTGGGATGCAAAAAATAAAGTTTGCACTTTACCAAGCAGTGCCGCCGCAACCAATTTGCAGAAAGATATGAAAGTTGTTGCAATCGTTGGTGGTGCGGTTGCGGGTGCTGCAATCACTATCGCCACTGCTGGCACCGCCGGATTGACTGCCGGTGGTTATATTATACTTGGTGTTGAAACAACTGGTGCCGGACTTGAATTATGGTCCCAATCAAAAATTGATGGTATTGCAGATGAATTTTTCTTAGAAGCAAATAACTGTAATAATGTAAATTGTGCAGCACAATTGATCGAACAATATTTAACCGACCTTGCTGCGATTGACCGCGACCTAACCGCCGACGAAGCGGATGCTGTTGATAAAGAAATGGCAAGATTGTTTGAATTGATACCAACTGATTCAAATTGGTGGATTAATAATTTAAGGACCGATGATGGTGAATCATTCCTTGAAAAAGCCGACAATGGTCATTGGACCGCAGCACAAGTATGGCGCGCGATTGGTATAGGCATGCAATTCGTAGGTATCGTATCATCGGTCACTGGTTGGATTATAAAGAAAACGCTATTTTTAGAGAAAACTTTAGATAGAACATCCAGAATATTATTAAATAATGCAAGAATCGCAGAGAAAAATATTGTAAAATATGAAAACTTATCCGATATAGATAAAGAATTTTATAAACTATGGAAAACATATGCACCAAAGAACCAAACGTTTGAACAATTTAAAGCAATGTCCAATGGCAATTTAGATGAGATGAGACAAATGACGAAAGGGTGGCGCGCTCGAAATGAAAGAGATTTTGCTGCGGAAATTGAAATAGCCGATATTAGGGGGAAAATTGGCCAATTTTATTACAAAAGATGGCTTGAAGGTAAATATAGCCCCACAGATGCAAATACAATAAATGATTTTAAGCGGTTGCGTTATTTGGAAGAGAATCGAGTTGTGAATTATGCAACTTATGACCAAGAATTTAGTAAAATATCTAAACCGTATGAGCAGGAAATGGAAGATTTGAGCGCTTGGTTTGATCGAGAATTTGATAGAATATACGATAATCATGTACAAAATAATTTGCCAGGGAAGTATTCAGAAACAGATGAATATAAGAATTTTATACAACAGTATCGGGAAAAGAGAAAAGATATTTCTGGGAGATATCAATATCAAATTGCCGAACAGTTTCCTTTGGAAAATCTTGGAAATGTTGTAAACGAACGAGCAACCGATTTCACGGAAGTAATCAAAAATAATCCTAACATAGAATCAAACCTAAATGATTTTACTTGGGGGCTTAAAGATGATAATGAACGCCTTGATATCGCACAACAAATTTTGGATGAATATGCTAGAAAAACTAATACCCCCATTATAAAAGTCGAATTTGGGGATAATATGGTATTTGAAGGAGTATGGAATGGCGAGAAAATACAAATAAACCCAAATTCAGATTTTTTCAAAAGCCCCAAAGGGATGCTTAATATTCTTGCGCATGAACATGGGCATGCAATAGATGAGTTGGTACCAAATGAAGGGGCTCTTGGTGAACAATTTTCGCATTATGCGGAAAAATTATATTCAAATGCTAAAGATGCAGGATATCGTGTTGCATTAACAGAACAAAGTTCATACAAGATAGGTCCAAATGTTTCACACAAAGCTACCGGAACTACCAATACTTACTATGGAAAAGAATATGGTCTAGAAAACGCAAAAAATGCAGAATGGGCTTTGCAACAGAACAATCAATATAAAAAAGAAACCTTTGACGAAATAGTTGAAGCATACGCAGCAGAGGGCGCATTAGGGGTTACAGGTCTTGGGGTAACGGCAGGTACAACTAAATCTATAATTGAAAAAAAGAACAAAAAAAAGGATAAAAAATGATTATTAAAAATGAAGATAACTTATTGAGTTATGTGGAAAAAGTTGAAAAAAATGTTGATAAACTATATAGTGCCATTGCATCAGATAATCCTATAAAATCAGAAGCAGATAATATACGAATATCAATCATAAAACAACTTGCTTTTATACGTGCGTCAATTGATGCGGGGCGACTTCTTTCTCAAGCTCAAATGGCACAAACGACAAGTAAAATTGATGAACTTTGTCAAGAATTGCAAAACAAGATTAATCAAAAAGCAAATTGTTCGCACTTATACAAAGGCACACGACAAATGTAATCGTTGACCATAGTGTGAATTTGGGGCAATATGGAATGTTTTAATAAGAATTTAGCACCCTAGGGTGCAATCATTTACCATCTCTGCATAAACTATACAAATTATATAGTTTATTATTAACTATACCGATTAAACCGCACACGTGCCCAAGGGACGTTAGTGCAGGGTGTGGTCTATCCACCCCAACATCCATAGATTTGGCGTCAAATTCGTGTCGGTGTAAAAAAAGAATGCTTTTTTATCAAAATATTGGATTTGTGCGGCATAGAACAAATTTTGCTATCCGGGGTCATTGTAGCCCATGTGTAGCCCAAAGACTTTTGTGATGGTTTTGTGTAAACTGTAATCAAACAAAAAACCGCGGATTTCCGCGGTGAATCTTGGTTGTGCAAGGTGTGCAGTTTTCGAGCCGAATTATTAGAGGTTGGGCGAGAGATTGATATAGCGAAAGAGAAATTAAACTTGGCATATTTACATTGATTTAATTTGAATATTTTTAATCAAATGTTCTGCCGCATTTAACGCATTGTCATACGTATCAAATGCAGCACCAATACTATATACTTGAACACATCCAGGCATTTTAATATATTCCACTGGAATTTTATATGGTTCTATGGTTGTAATATTATATGTTCCACGATGAGATTCTTTTATAATATATTTAACTTTTGTTCCTTCAAATGCAGACCGGTCGATATCCGCGTCCAATGGCAAAGTTATAAAGTCTGAAACAGCCAATATTTGTGCCTGAATCTTGTCTTTTGTAAATTTATATGAATTGTATATTGCCCGTTCCAAAGGTTTGCAATAATAATTAGCGGTTTCTGTAAAGATATTATTAGTTTCTTGGTTTGTGTATTTAGGGTTATTCATTGATGCTATTATTGACGACAAAGTATTTGGATATTTTTTTGTTCCAAAGTTATCGGATAAATCCATTGGTGTTATGAATTCAACATCAAATTTTTCCGCCGCATCATTTGCGGTTTTTATATCGGTTTTGTATTTGCCGGCGATATATTCCGCACCAACCGCATTCCATAACAACCCAAATGCAGCATATTTATTTCCATTTGGACGCACGCGCGCATCTTGTTGATGATGGTCAAATTCACCGCCCCCTATATCAAAAGCCAAACCATCAAAATCTTGTGGAACACGCCCAACACGTTGAATTACAGAAACATCAGATATAATTCCAGAAATCTTTAACAATGCTGCAGACAAAACATCGTCTGCATGAAAACGACTAGAATGTGTCACAACCCCGTTTTTAACAAGATTTTTTAATATTTCTATATTTGTCATACAACTACTCATGCTGAAAATGTACTACTTTTTATTAAAATGTCAATATTTGTTGGCTCAAAAGTGGAGAAAAAATGCCACTTTTTTAATTTTAACTTTCGAACTTTTTGCAGATACTAGAAAGCAAATAAAAACTTGTCCTGGTGGGCAAGTTTTGAAACTCTGGTTGCGGGGGATGGATTTCCATCGACACCATTGGTGTCTGCTGGGCAACCGTAGCGATTTTGCTGCGCTGCGCTTCCCAAAATCTACTTGTTGTCGCTCGCGCGGCACATTATGTGCCGGCTGCGCGCAAATTTGTATTTATTCGAACTTCACTATCGTTCGTTCTTATATACAAATTTTGAACCGGCAACTGCGTTGCGGGTCACAAACCACAGACCACAACAAGATTTAAACAAAAAATACACCATATTGGTGTATTTTTTATTTAAATTGGTTGCGGGAGATGGATTTGAACCACCGACCTTCAGGTTATGAGCCTGACGAGCTACCGGACTGCTCTACCCCGCGGTGAATGGCAATTATTATATAGGATATTTTATGATTGTCAAATATTTTTACTTTGCGTTTTCTTTTTTTATTATGTGATTGTGGTCCTAATGCGGGCTTGAAATGTGTGTTTTTTATTGATACACTTACAATTGCATATAAAAATAAGGTTGTACAAAATATGTTTAGAAAAGTGTGGAAAGCATTTTGGGAGCCAATTTTGCGACTGTCTATATTTCAATGGGTGGTGGCTTTATTGATGGCGGTGATGATTTGGTTCATTTATTTTACGTGTCGTAAGAAAATTATTAATTATGATACATTTAAAAAATATCGGCATAAGCCCGCAATATTTGTGTTTTGGCATGGACGCAGTTTGATGTTATCTCCAATTGTTTGTTTGGGAAAAATGAAATCTTATGCCGTGGCGTCGCGGCACAAAGATGGGCGCATGATGGCAAAATTACAACATTTATTCGGTTTGCGCGCAATTTATGGCAGTTCGCATAATGGTGGACTGTCGGTGTTGCGTGACGGGGTGCGTGTATTAAGACGTGGTGACCATTCGCTGTGTATTTCCCCGGATGGACCGGGTGGGCCGTCGTTGCGCGTGCAAGAAGGTGCGTTGTATTTTGCAAAAATGACCGGTGCGCCGATTATACCGGTGTGTTTTTCGGCACGTCATGTTTGGTTGCAAAACAGATGGGACAGATATATGTTGGTTTATCCTTTTACAAAAATAAAGTGCAAGGTTGGAAATCCTATTTTTATTCAATCAAAAATATCTGATATTGAATTTGAAACTAAACGTCAAGAATTAGAAGATATCATGATACAACAATTACGCGAATTGGATTGTGAATTTAATTTGCCGGTTGTAGAACAAGATTTAAACGCCGCAGATTTTAAACGCGCAAAACGTATGGGTGTGGAACCAAAACTAACGCAAAGGTATAAATAATATGAAAACACCGTGGTGGTTTTTGCATAAAACGCCGTTGGCATTATTACTGGTGCCGGTGTCGTGGATTTATTTTTTGTGTTCGCGTGTTGTGTTTTTATGGCGGCGTATGTTTGAATACAAATCGCGACGGAAAATTATATGTGTTGGTGGTATTTTGGCCGGTGGGGTTGGAAAAACACCAATTGTACGTGTGGTTGCAAAATATCTGGATGCACCCGTGGTTATGCGTGGATATAAAAAGAGTGCCAAGACCGGAAATATCGGGGACGAGGCGATGATGTTAATGCGTGATGATATTATTGTTCATGTCGGTCACAGAAAAAGCAATATTATGTTATTGAATCGTCAGGCGCATGACACAGGTCCAATTGTTATGGATGATGGTATGCAAAATCCGACTATTAAGAAAGATATTTCCATTTTTGTATTTGACCAATCAATTGGGTGGGGTAATGGTTTTATGTTGCCTGCCGGGCCGTTACGCGCCCCGCGCAAGGGTGTCGGGCGCGCCGATGCGATAATTGTTATTAAAAGTAGGGTAAAAAAGCGAAACTTTAACCTGCCGTCAAATGTGCCAATATTTTGGGCCGAAAATAAAACAGTGTCACCATTCAAACGGGGTGAACGCATAGTTGCGTTTGCCGGAATTGGCTATCCAAAAAAGTTCTTTAAATCGTTGGATGGTGTGGTGACAACACGGTCTTTTCCAGACCATTATCAATATACTGATGAAGATATAGAATATTTGTTGAAATTGGCCAAGAAAAAGCAAGCAAAATTATTAACCACAGAAAAAGATTGGGTTCGTTTATCCAATGATACACGTAAAAAAATACAATTTGCACGATTGGAAACGCATATTGCACCAGAGTTTTTTGAATGGATAAAGGAAAGGTTAAATGTCAACGATAAAACAAAGCGTTAAAATATCGGGTCATGGTATTCATTCGGGGTTGCCGGTTAATATGGTGATAAACCCATCGGAT
The DNA here is from genome assembly GCA_947165555.1 of uncultured Pseudomonadota bacterium. Classification (GTDB taxonomy): domain Bacteria; phylum Pseudomonadota; class Alphaproteobacteria; order Rs-D84; family Rs-D84; genus Enterousia. Next base: position 28,192 of record CAMVAR010000001.1, read on the forward strand.
ACAATGGGAATATTTTTTCGACGTGTTGATTTGCCAACATCAAAATTAATACCGGCGCGATTTGATAATGTTTGTGATACAAAAATGCGTAATACCACCATTGGCGATTTAAATGGTGCGCATGTTAAAACAATTGAACATGTTATGGCTGCATTATTTATTGCCGGCGTGGATAGTGCAATTATTGATATAGATGGCCCGGAAACACCAATATGTGATGGCAGTGCAGTTGAATTCTATAATGCAATAATACTTGCCGGTGTTGATGGTAATATAACCCGGCGTATTGTTGTAAAACGACCCGTTGTTGCGTATATGCGGGAAATGCGTCGCACATTGCCATTGTTTATGCGCATGCGATTGTTTTTGTTTGATTTGTTTTCCGGGCGGCGTGCCGATGGATATGTGAAATTAAGTCCGGCCAATGAAAATATTTTAAATATTAATGCGACATTGGTTTATAGGGAAAAAATTATTGGCAATCAAACATACTCTTATTCGTTTGATGGGTCCGATGCGGCAAAAAAAGATTTTGTTCAAAATGTTGCACGCGCGCGTACGTTTGGTAAATTTTCAGAATGGGAATATTTGAAATCACATGGAATGGCGCGGGGGGCAAATGAAACAAATATTATCGCATTGAATGATAATGGGGATGCAACACTAAATAAAACATTTTGGCCCGATGAATTTGTGCGTCATAAAATCATAGATGCGATTGGCGATATGTTTACATCGGGTGGGATGATTGTCGGAAACATGGTGTCGTATAAGGGCAGTCATGGGCTGAATAATTTTGTTTTGAAAAAGTTGTTTAGTAATTCAGATAATTATGATATAGTGGATATGCAATAACAAAAGGAAAGGGTTATGAAAAAATATTTTGGTTTTATGTTGTCGGCGTTGGTGCTGTTTGGATGCGGCGGGTACGTTAAGAATGAAAATGGCAGTCAATATATAAAACAACTGGATGGTGAACCAATTGGTTGTATGTTTTTGTATAAACTGGAAACAGAGATTTCGGTATATGACCAAGAAGATGCGCGACGTTATTTGGAAAATCGTATCGCAGACCAGGCCCGTCCCGGAAATGCGTACTGGATTGTTAGTCAACGGACAAGACCAAATGAATGGGTTGTGTTTGGTCCGGAGCGCGCCTTTGTTTTGGCTGCAAATGTTTATAATTGTCCAAATTTGAATACCGTGCGGACCGCACGTTCGGATAGTCCAATGCCGGAAATGGAACCGGTGCCGTGTCGTGGGGCGGGGTTATTTTATGGCGTGCAAACGAATGGTTGTGTCCAATAAGTTATATGTTTTTGTAAAAAAATAAAACCGTTATATCAATAACGGTTTTTTTACACTGGAATTAGAAATAGGTTTTGTGTTATAATTTATTTCAGAATAAACCGAGAGAGAAATTTTGGCACAACAATATATACAAATTAAACGAAAAAAATATGCGGCTGGATTATTCTGGCAACCAATGGTTTCGGGATTTACACCACGGGCATACGCATATAAATTGGCGCGGGGAATTGACCGGCGGATGCGGTTATACATAAATCAATTGGGAATGATTGGTTTGGGTGGACGTGCGTTCGGGCATCGGTCGGGAATGCCATCGATTGCAATAGAAATAATAAATGCGTTACCCGGTTATTCTTCGATAATGGGTGTGTTTAATGTTGGAAATAAATATGTTCTGGTTGCGGTAAGAAACGGTGTTATTTTGCATGATATGTTATTTGAAGATGAAAATGCCGCACGTGAAAAATATGTGGAATTATCTGAAATTCCGGATTGGAATGCGCTATTCGCGCCTGCTGTGTGGGGTATGCCGCGTGCGGTTGAACGTGATTTAATTGAAATGATTACCGGAAGTAGTCATGGTGTGTTGCGCCCGATTAGTCGTGTGGGTGCGGGTATGTTGTCGTTAATTATACTGTTCGGATTTGGTTTATTGTTTTTATATTTATTCCGTGAACCATTAAATCAGATTATGGCACCGACACCACAAATATCAAAAATAAATCCAGAATTAGCCCAGGAATATAAACGCCAAATTGAAGAAAAAAATAAAGAATTAGATAAACAATATAATATACGCCAAGAACCAGTTATTGAACCACTGGTTATGCCGTATGATATGTTGCCGGATATGGGGGTGCGTGCAGATGTGTGTTATCGTGCAATTGCATTTTTAATGCAACCAATTACGGGATGGAACCAGACGGTTGTTGAATGTGGCGAAACACATGCAAACGCAACGTTTAAACGGTCGTTTGGAACACTGGATGATTTCTATGCGATGGCCGAAAATTTAATGCCCGGTGTATTTGTCCAAGAAATTAGTGATGATGAAATTTTGGTGCGTGCAAAATTACCGGAACGTATCGGTAGAAAATCGGTTGATATGCGTACACCGGATGATATTGTTCGTGATTTGACCAGTCGTTTTCAATCAATGAACACAGATGCAGAAATTACCGTTGTTGTTGATACAATAGCAAATGAAACGCAATCCGCAGATATTTATCTAATTGAATTATTTGCGGAATCTAAATTAACCCCGGAACAGTTTATGAAAATTTTTGATGGGGTTGATGGTGTGTACATGACCAAGGTTACCTGGGGCGTGGCAAGGAAAATATGGAACTATGAGGTGATAATCTATGCAAAACAAAATTAAAATGTTATTTGTGTGTGTGGCGGCATTATTTTGTGTGGCGTCGTCGTACGCTGATTTGGAATACGATACACAATTCGAAGATGTTATTGATGTTATCGATGAAACGGATAATATCACGGTTAATTCGCCCGAAGATATTTCCGCAGACGCAATCGAAGAATATCAGGTCGAAGGCTCTTTGTTTCAACAAATTACTGATTTGGAACAAGAAAAGATTTTAATGCAGTTGGAAAAAGAACGCGCGCAATTAAATTTGGATTTGGACCGATTGGCCGCAGAAAAAATTAAATTGCATTTAGAAATAGATAATCTGTCGGGGCGCGCAGAACAACAACAGCAAGAATTAGAAGCTGAACGTGCGCGTCTAGATGCCGAAGCCCGTCGCATGGAAACGGAACGAAATGCAATCGCAACACGACAGGCAGAGCCAGTCGTGCGTACACAGCCTGTGGCGTCAGAGAAAAAAGAAACAGAGTTTGAACAAAAATATAAACTGGTCAACGTGTTCGGTGCCGGTGCGCAATTGCAGGCCACAGTTCAAGATTTAGAATCCGGTCAAAATAAACGTATTAGTGTTGGTAAAGAAATGGATGGATATACGGTAAAATCTATATCATTGGATGACGGAATTGTTTTTGTTAATGGTGACGAGGTAAGAACATTAAATATATCGGGTAAAAATTAACAAAATGAAATCGAACGAAAATAGCGTTTTGAATAATATGTCTAATATAGAAAAACCGTCGGTGCCGGCCGGTTTGGAACATGCCGATAACAAGGATATTATTGATTATTTGTTCACCGAAAATAATCATCTGTTGACGGCCCCGGGTGCCGAATTTGAATTACCAAAAGATACCCAGGGATTATTGGCATATTTTTCCGGTGGGTGCATCATTATTTCACGTACGCATAAATTTGATGGTCGGGTGTTGGCGTTTATAGATTTGTTGCGCAGAAAAAATCGTCCAATGCGTGAACCGTTTTATTCTGATTTGGGTTTGGTTTCCGACATATATAAATACCATGAAAATAAGTTGGGGGGTGGGGACCGGTCGCGTTTGGATTATAACAACCAAATGCAAAAAGATTTTGTTGATATTGTTGCCCGTGCCGCTGCACAAAAAGTATCAGATATTCATATCAAGGTAGCCGACCAAACGACTATATTTTTCCGTATAGATGGCAGTATGCAACCGGTTTTAGAATTTAATGCCGGGTGGGGCGAATCTTTTGTGCGCGCCGCATTCGCTTCATCTGATATTTCAAATGCAAATTATGCCCAGAATGAGTATCAATCTGCGCAAAAGGATGGGCGTACACCATTGCGCGGAACCAAAGATTTGTATTTGCCCCATGGAATTTTGGGTATAAGAATGCAATTTAATCCAATCGCATTCGGCAGTCGTTATGTGGTGATGCGCTTGCTTTACGACAATCCATCGGAAAGTATCAAGATAGAGCAGGAATTTGGTAAATATGAACAAAATCTGTTGCGGCGGTTGCGGTCGTTTCCAACAGGATTGGTCGTGGTTGCCGGTCCAACCAGTTCGGGTAAGTCAACGACACTGGTTCGGAATATGGTTTTGATGTTAAAAGAACATCATTATGAAATAAACCTGATTACGGTAGAAGACCCCGTCGAACAAAAAATATTTGGTGCAAATCAAATTCCGGTTGTAAATACCGCCAACGAAGAACAACGCGAAAACGAATATACCGAGGCATTGGCCGCCGCGTTGCGCAGTGACCCTGATACATTGATGGTTGGTGAAATTCGTACATTGGCCGCCGCACAATTAACAGTCAAGGGCGCATTGTCCGGCCATAATGTTTGGACGACGTTACATGCAAATTCTGCAATGGCCGCATTGGTACGATTGTTAGATATGGGGGTAGAGGCGTTTAAGTTAAAAGAAGAAACAATGATGCGTGGTTTGGTATCTATGCGTTTGTTTAAACGTTTATGTCCACATTGTCGGCAACGCCTGATAGAACATCCAGAATTACCGGAATATAAACGTGTTAATGATTGTTTCGGTGAATTGGGTCTGCGCCAGGTTTTTGTTCGTGGGGTGGGGTGTGAACACTGTAACGGGACCGGAACCCAGGGACGTATCAAGGCCGGCGAAGTTATTATTACAAATAGTGAATTTTTACAGTTGGCATTGGCGGGTAATACCGATGCAGCCGTCAAATATTGGTTGGAAGAATTAGATGGTCGTACATTAAAAGAATCTGCGTCGTCGTTGATGTTGCGTGGTATTATCGGTGTCGATGAATTGGAACGATGGGTCGGATTATTGGACCGGCCGGGGGTGTATTAAAACATGAACAGATTGGAATTATTTTATGCCAAAATGGTGTGCAGGTTTAGCAATAATAAAAGAATTGCAATTTGGCGTAAATTGGCTTCTTTGTTGAAAAATGACTTTACATTGGTTAACGCATTAAACCGGTTACAGATGATTGAATCACGGGGCGGGGCCAAACCGAACGAACCGTTTGCAATATGTCTGCGGGAATGGGAAAAAAATCTTGAACGGGGATTAAGTTTTTCCGATGCGACACGTGGTTGGGTTCCGGCCGAAGAAACATTATTGTTGACGTCCGGAAACATGTCCAGTTTGGTTGTTGCGCTGGAAAATGTTGGTAATATAATTGTTGCGAACAAGCGTATCGGTTCTGCTGTGTTTGGCGCGATTGCGTATCCGTTGTTATTATTGGTTTTGGTGTTGGGCATAATTGTTATGGTTGGATTATACCTGGTGCCACCATTGGCTGATGTGGCGGGTGATGGTATGGTGTGGCGTGGATGGGCATCGTCATTGATTTGGTTGTCCAATTTAGCGGGAAAATATTGGCATATATTTACGGTATGTTTTATTGTTTTGTGCATTGTTGTTTGGTGGTCTTTGCCAATTTGGGCCGGCCGAATGCGCGCCGTGTTTGACCGGTTGCCACCGTGGAGTGTTTATAAGGTTCGTATATCGGTTGGTTGGATGATGTCGTTGGCGGCGATGGTTTCGTCGGGTGTAACGGTGCCGGACGCAATGCGTATGTTGGCGGACAATTCCAATCGGTATCTGCGCAATATATTGGAACGAACATTACGGTATATTGCGAACGGTGATAATTTGGGGGATGCGTTGGCAAATACCGGCTTGGATTTCCCGAACCAGGAAATTATTGGTGATTTGACGATTTATGCCGACATGAATGATTTTGACGATAACCTGGGCCAGATATCCAAAGACTATCTGGAAAATTCGGTAAAGCGCATTGAATCCATATCCAGCAGTTTAAATACAATTGGAATTTTACTGATATCTGCGGTAATTGCGTGGATTGTGTTGGGTACATTCCAGATGCAGGACCAGATTACAGCATTCCTTAGTTAATATTGATACAATTTAATAAAACACGTTCCACTTTTTGCTTTTATTTTTTTTGCCTATGTGGTATAATAAATTGATACCAAAAGGGGAACGAGGATGAGATTTCTTTTAAAAATTGTTGGTTTTTTGCCGGTTTTGTGCATGTTTGATGCGGGCGCGGCGGTGCGTGCGGGTGCGGGTGGAAACACCAATTCGACCGGGCGTATTTCGGTTTCGCCATCGATTGGTGTAACATCGACGGCCGGTATGGCGGCGGCGCGGCGTTTGCCGACGATGGTTTCGGCGAAAAATGTTGCGGCGGCGGCGATTGCGGCGGCATCTGTTAATACAACAACGTCATCATCATCGTCGTTAATGACGGAACGCGAATGTGTTGATGCCTATACCGAATGTATCAAGGATGCCGATGTTTGTGGTATTGGTTTTGAAGAATGTACAACATCTGAATTATTCTATGCAAAAAAGCCCCAGTGTAACAGTGTTTTGTTGCAATGTGATGCAACCGGTATCAATACATTGTTTGGGACATCGAATACGGATAATCTGGCGACGAAAAATACGACCGGTGAATATGTGTATCCCACCGCGTCCAGTATCCTGGGCCAGTTTATAGAGGCCGGTGCCATCAATAATCGCCTTGATACGACGGCATGCGTAAAACGCTATACATCATGTTTAAAGAAAGAGAGTGTGTGTGGCGAATATTTTGAATTATGTACATCAAATGCCGAATTTAAAAAGCAAAAGATTTTCTGTGAATCGACATTGGCCCGGTGCCAGGATGGTGGCCTGAATGAATTGTTGGGTTCGACAAATGTGTCCGCGAACCCCACATCGGCCAGTCGTATTGGTGTCATGATTCGCGAAGGTGCGGATTTGGCCGCGGTTAATGCCGTGTCCACGTGTTACAAGGTTGCCGACCAATGTATCCTGTCGGCGTGTACCGCGAACCCATATAAATGTATAGTGGACAGTAACACCGAATTGGTTATGCGTACCGATGATATAAACGAAGATAATACGGTCAAGGCCGACACCACCGGCGCATTTATTGATGCGATTACGACGTCAACGGTTTCGCGTTATATCCGGTCATCGTGTGCCGAAACGATTGGGGGCAACAAATATTGCTATATGACCGTGAATGACGGGCGTGTTCCGACGGCGTCCCAGATTAACGACGAAGAAAACCGTTCGGATGTATATTCTGATATTTATTCGGCGCGCATGAACAGTGCGTTACGTGAAAAAATCCAAAAATTGGCCGACACATTTGATAAAAAGACCAAGGATAAATGTTCCGATACGATTACCGCCTGTGCGATGCGTTCGTGTGGTTCGGGATTGGGGTCGGCGTGTTATGAGTTGGTGTTTGGTTCCGGGCGTAATTGCTTTGACGGGACGACGGGCGGTGGCACATGTTCGATTAACGGCAATTCAACATATAACGAGGTTAAGATTGGATGTGAATCAATTGTGAATACCGATGCAAATTGTAAATATGCGGCGGCATCCGTTGGTTCCAAGACATACGGTTATGAATATAACACCGCCGATGCATTCGACAGATTGTTCCCGGCATTGGAAAATGGCACGGACCCGATTGGGGTTGTGTCCCGATTGAATGCGTCGTTGGCGGAAAATTATAACAATGCCGCGATTGAAAGAATGGCCAAACAGTGCAAAAATACGGCGGTCAGTTGTATTCGTTCACTGTGTGGTTCGGACTTTACAAATTGCTATCGTAACCGTACGGATGTTATGACCGATACGTATGCGACCGCATCACATCCGGATTCACAGGCGGCAACCGGCACGGATGAAAACGGTCATACGATTACATATGATTCTTCGGCGTTTGATAAAAGTATGAACAAGGTTGGCGGGGTACTTGACTTTACGATTGTTCGTGGTTTGTGTATAAATACCGTCAAAGAGGCCGATGTGTGCGATGAACATTTGAAAATTCAGGCAATTAAGACTTACACCGGCCAGGGTGGTAAAACCGGTTGGGGTGATAATAAGAGTGTTCGTGACGCATGGGTTGGTGCGGTCAAAGATGGCTATTCGGCACGCGTTAGCCGTGATGACGAGGCCGTATTGATTGGTTGTCGTGCATCAGATTCCAAGGGTGGAAAATGTGACATCAATGTTATTGCGGAATGTGATACCGTTGATACGAATGGTTGCGTCTATGATGTCGAAGCGTACGAGGCACGTAATGTTTACCAGTTGAATATGGCGGCGAATACATTATTCCAAGAGGTTATGGGTGACCTGGAATTAGAGGCCCAGGCAAAGTATAACGCCAAATTGACGCGTGAACAGAATATGTGCATGTCCGCGAACAGTGGTGGCATTATGGGACGTAAAGATATTGC
>CAMVAR010000002.1 GCA_947165555.1 uncultured Pseudomonadota bacterium
AATTAAAACCGGGTTTATCCCGGTTTTCATTTTGGTATAGTCGCGACGGATGAGGACCCCAGGTCCGACAAAATAGCAGTTGAGAACAAGCAAAGCGTAGTTCGAAACGTTGCGATTTGGAAAGGGGCCCACGAATGAAATGAGTGGGAATATACAATCCCTTTGCCGCTACCAAAATTTAAACCGTGTGTGTCCCGGTTTGTTTTTTTTATCCATTTTTTCATTTGCCGCGGGTAAATGAAATGATATAATGTATATGATTTTTAAATATATAGCAAAAGAGAGAAAAGATGAAACATTTGTTTTTAATGTCTGCGATTATGGTTGCGGTTTCTGTGATTGGGGGCGGGGCGGACAATTATGCCGTTTACAACACATGAAGGTTTCGGCCTTGGCGAATGTGTGCGTGATGCAAATGTTAAATCTGGATTGGCGATATACGGTTCAAACGCTGCCGATTCGCGCGATGCGGTTGAAAAATGGATAAAAGAAAGCCTTGAATAAAAAAGGGGAAAATACAAGATGGACAAGAAAAAAATAATTGTTGCCGCCGCAATCGGTGCGGTTGTTGGGTCGGGTGGCGTGATTGTTCACAATGTGGTTGCGGAAAGCGAACCGATTGTATATTTTACGCGTGATATTTCGCCGGCGGGACTGCAACGGGCGTATAAAGCCTTGGGTTGGACGCCCAAGGCGCCGGTTGGTGTTAAAATGAGTACCGGCGAATCCGCAAAAAGTAATTATCTGCGCCCGGAACTTATCAAAGATTTAATTGGTGAAATCGACGGGACGATTGTTGAATGTAATACCGCATACGGCGGAAATCGGTCGGACAGTAAATCGCATTGGGCCGCAATACGCGAACGTGGTTTTTTGGATGTTGCGCCTGTTGACATTATGGATGAAGAAGGTTCTATGACATTGCCGGTTGATGGTGGAAATGTTTTGAATGAAAACTATGTGGGGACACATTTTGCAAATTATCCGTCGTATGTGGTACTGTCGCATTTCAAGGGGCATGCGATGGCGGGATTTGGTGGTGCGATTAAAAATATATCAATCGGGTTTGCAAGTTCCATGGGTAAAAAATGGATTCACAGTGGTGGAAAATCCAAAGAATCTATGTGGGGTGGCGAACAAAACGCGTTCTTGGAATCTATGGCTGATGCCGCCAAGTCCGTGACAAATTATGTTGGTCATGACAATATGGTTTATATAAATGTATTGAATCGTATAAGTATCGATTGTGATTGTGATGGTGACCCGACCGAACCAGATATTCATGATATTGGTATCTTGGTATCGCGTGACCCGGTTGCCATTGACCAGGCCGGTATAGATATGGTATCCAAGGCCGATGGTAATGAAAGCCTTATGCAAAGAATTGCCGAAAAAAACGGTCTGCACACATTAGAGGCCGCAGAAAAAATCGGCGTTGGTTCGCGTAAATATAAATTGGTTGATTTAGACAAGGAGTAAAATTATGAAATGGTTGGTTTTGATAATATGTGCGTGTGTTTTGGTAGGTGTGGTGATTTGGCGTCATTCGTGTTCGTGGGATAATGTTTTTCCGCGCGATGAAAATGTCACGGTCCAGAAAGTGCATTTCAAAAATCGGTACGGCATAGATTTAACCGGTGATTTATATATGCCAAAAAATAAATCATCGGAAAAATTGCCGGCAATTGCCGTGGCGGGGCCATTTGGTGCGGTCAAAGAACAGTCTTCTGGGCTTTATGCCCAGGAAATGGCGCGGCGGGGTTTTATTGCGATGGCGTTTGACCCATCGTTCACCGGACAAAGTGGTGGTAACGTGCGGAATGTGGCATCGCCAGACATAAATACCGAAGATTTTTCGGCCGCGGTTGATTATTTGGTAAACAGGGCGGATGTTGATGCCGATAAAATCGGGATTATCGGAATCTGTGGTTGGGGCGGAATGGCAATAAATGCCGCCGCAATGGATACCCGTATTCGCGCAACCGTTGCGTCAACCATGTATGATATGACACGGGTTACCGCAAATGGATACTTTGATGCCGATAATAATGCTGATGCGCGTTTTGCCCCAAAATCAGTAATGAGTGCGCAACGAACACAAGACTATAAAAACGGTCGATATGAATTGGCGGGCGGGGTGGTTGACCCATTGCCAGATGATGCCCCGGGATTTGTCAAAGATTACTATGCGTATTATAAAACACCGCGTGGATATCACAAACGTTCGTTAAATTCGAATGATGGATGGAATAAAACCAGTGCGCTGTCGTTTATTAATATGCCACTGTTGCAATACGCCGATGAAATTCGCAGTGCGGTATTACTTGTTCACGGTGAAAACGCGCACAGTCGGTATTTTAGTGAAGATGCCTTCAAAAAACTGCGTGGAGATAACAAAGAGTTGGTAATTATACCGGGGGCGTCGCATGTTGACCTGTATGACAATATGGAAAAAATACCGTTTGATAAAATCGAATCGTTTATGCAAAGGAATATGGATTAATTGGCGGTGTTCATGGTGCCCTAAGCAAGAATCGGACTTGCGACTCGTCCTTACCAAGGACGTGTTTTACCACTAGACTATTAGGGCGATTTTCAAAATACCATTCGATTATACGGGTGTATGCAAAAAAATCAAGTAAAATCGTTTTGGTGTTATTGTATTGATTGTATTCATATTATGTGATATAATGCCCCATGTCTGATAAACAAAGGAGACAATCATGGCAAAACAAGGTATGAATACAGTTAAATTTGCATTAAAAAATTTCTGGACAGATTATGTGGGCTATGGGCGTGCAAATCGTGCAGAATTTTGGTGGGTATTTTTGTTTTATTCGTTACTGGTTCCGTTCGTAATTAGTTTCGTGTTTAATTTTATTGCGGCATTTTGCGCGGCGTCAATTGGTTCTAATTATAATTCGTGTACACAGATATTTTTGGGATTGGATATGGTTATATCAATGGGTTGGTCTTTGGTTCTTTTGGTTGGGGCGTTCTGTTTATCGGTTCGTCGTTTGCATGACACCAATCGGTCGGCATGGAATTTATTATGGGGGCTGTTACCGATTGTTGGCGCAATAATATTGTTGGTTTATTTTATTATGCCGGGGGACAAGGGCGCAAACAGGTTTGGTAAACCGCGTAATTAGTTATAAAAATTCTTGCAAATTGGTTTTTAGGGGGGTATCATCCATCGTGGATTTTGGAATATAACGTTGATGTGGCCGACAACCACGGAGTTACCCCCAAAAAAACCGCAAAAGTGATAAATTCGGGTGGCACCGCGCATAGTGATTTTATGCGCCCCGAAAGAAAACGTTTAAATAATACGGGTGCCGAATCTTTCTGATTTTGTCGCCCAAAAAGTAAAAGGGTAAAAGATGTTATCACTGGAATCAAAATACAGAACGCATACATGCGGGGAATTGAGTGCAAAAAATGTCGGCGAAACGGTAACATTGGCCGGGTGGGTTCATCGCAAGCGCGACCATGGGTCGTTATTATTTATTGACCTGCGCGATAATTATGGGATTACCCAGATTGTTATTGATGGCGGAAATGCCGATTTGGAACGGTTGCGCCCAGAATCTGTGTTACAGGTAACCGGTGCGGTTGTTGCGCGTGATGCGTCCCAGGTTAATGATAAAATACCAACCGGTGAAATCGAGATTCAGGTTAAATCGTGGGATGTTTTAACATCGGCGGATGTTTTGCCGTTCCAGGTGTTCGGTGACGATGAAACAAGTGAAGAATTAAGATACAGATATCGTTTCTTGGATTTACGTCGTGAAAAATTGCACAATAATATTTTAATGCGTAACAAAATGATGAAATGGTTGCGCGATAGAATGTGGGATTTGGGGTTTTCGGAATTCCAAACACCGTTGTTGACCGCGGATTCACCCGAAGGCGCACGCAGTTTTTTGGTGCCAAGTCGTTTGCATCATGGTAAATTTTATGCGTTGCCCCAGGCACCGCAAATGTTTAAACAGTTGTTACAGGTGTCTGGATTTGACCGTTATTTTCAAATTGCACCGTGTTTTCGTGATGAAGATTTGCGCGCGGACAGATTGTTAGAATTTTATCAATTGGACCTGGAAATGTCGTTTGTTGATTTGCCAGATATCCAGGCCGTAGGCGAAGCAGTAATGCCGGATTTTGTGCGTGCATTTGCTCCGGATGCAAATGTGTATCCGGAAATTCCACATATATCGTTTGATGATGCGATGTTAAAATATGGGTCCGATAAACCGGATTTGCGTAACCCGATTTTAATATCTGATGTAACAGATGTTTTTCGTGGGTCTGATTTTGGAATTTTTGCAAATGCAATTGAAAATGGTGCCGTGGTGCGTGCAATTCCTGCACCAAACAGCGCGGACCGGCCACGTTCGTGGTTTGATAAACTGGGCGAATACGCCGTCAAAGAATTAGGACTTGGTGGATTGGGTTACATCGTATTTGCAGACGAGCCCAAGGGACCGGTTGCAAAAAAACTGGATGCGAAACGTATTGAACGGTTGCATGAAATCGCGGGTGATAATTCTTCATTATTCTTTGTGTGTGATATGGTGGATAATGCGGCGCGGGCGGCGGGGCGTTTGCGTAATAAACTGGGCGAAGATTTGGGTTTGGTTAATCCGCGTGACTTTGCATTTTGTTGGGTCGATAATTTCCCATTCTTTGAACCGGATGAAAATAGGGGCGGGGCACCCAAATTTACACATAACCCATTTTCGTTCCCGATGGCAACGTTGGACGAATTATCAACGCGTGACCCGTTTACAATCAAGGCCGCGCAATTTGATATGGTGCTAAATGGTATGGAAATTTGCAGTGGGGGGCTTCGTAACTATAACCCGGATGTTATGAAAAAATGTTTCGAAATTGCCGGATATCCAATAGAGGCGGTTGAAAAGAATTTCTCGGGCCTGTACACCGCGTTTCAATATGGTGCGCCACCACATGGTGGATGCGCGTTCGGATTGGAACGGTTAATTTCAGAAATTTTGGGTATTGGTGACAGTATTCGTGAAATTGTTGCGTTTCCGGCAAATCAGCGTGGTCAAGATTTGCTAATGGGGTCGCCGAACGAAGTCAGCGAACAGCAATTGCGCGATGTGCATATTCAGGTTCGCAAAAAGAACTAAATAGATTGTGGTGCCCAATAACGCCCGCATTTTTGCGGGCGGTTTTCTGTTGTATTAAAATTTTTTGTGGGTTTTGATAAATGTGCGCATATATATTGGGTCAAAGTACCGCATTATTTCCGATAATGAATACATACGGCGCCCCGTTGGTGAAATAGATAATGGTATCGTTACCATGTCGGGGGCGACACCACGTAAATTTATATTGCCGCGTATTGATAATGCGCCGTTCGTCACAGTTAACTCGGCACGACCCGTGGCGTGATGAACGGAAAATTCCAATGGTGTGGTGGTTGCAAAATTTCCATTTTCATATTTACCAATAATACGCATGTTTTTTAATCTGGTTGCCCCAGATTCTAATGCCATAATAATATTATCTTGGATGTTTAACCGAGTTAATTCGTCGGCGTTTGCGTAAAAATTGTCCAGTCCTAATCCAATTATATAGCCGCCATCTAATGTTATATCCATATCCCCAGACAGGTTATACCAGATGTCGTGTGCAATATGGCCATGGGTGTGCAGTTGCATTTCGGCCGTGATTTTTGTGTTGCGTAAATTAATCGGAAACGTGTTACGGAACAATTCGCCATTGATTACAAAATTATTCATCTGAATGAATATATCGTACATGGCGCGTTCTTGGATTATGGTGATTAACATGTTGCCACGTGCCGTGTCCGATATAGAAAATGTTTGGGTTCCTGATTTTAAAGAATATACAAAATTATTATATTCATTTTGATTATATATCAATTTGTCTGCGGTCAGGTACACATTACGATTTAATCCAAATGGTAATAAAATAGGCGCATTTGTAAAAAATTCCATTTCAGAATATCGGGCAAAAAATTCTTGATTTAAAAACGTATCTAAAATTAATGCGTCGGTGTGTATGGTTATATCTTCGGGGGTTGCGGTGCCGGTAAATACATGATTACCAATTTTTATTGTCAATTCCGAAATATCGCCACGGTCGTTGTAAAAACCAGACACGCTGTAACAACTGTTGTTCAATGTGGGAAGGTCTGTATTTGGAAAAGCTTTTTTAATATTTGTTCCAATAAGGTGGAATAAGTTATTTTGTAATGTTAATGACCATTGTTGATTTGTTGGTGTGAATACCATTGTGCGGTTGGTCCAAATCATGTTGCCGGGTTCAGTCATCATAAATTCTGGCAAAATTTTAATCGTAGGATTTAACCAACGTAGATTTTTACCATAGATATAATTATATTGTACACGTGTGCCATCCGGCTCAATAATATATTTACCGCCAATGTCGGAAAATTTGAATTCGATTTCGGCGTTTTTGATTCCAAAGCGTCTGACAAGTTGATTTAATTCATCACCGCTAAGTGCAGTTTGTGACGTTATATTGGCATAAATCGTTCCATTTTTGTGTTTACTGATTTTTCCGGTTATGTTGCCGTATATAAAATCAGAACATTGCCATTTTTGTGGTGTGCCGGTAAATGTGCATGATATATCCGTATCATCAATTGTCGTTTTGATGCGTATGTTATTGGCACCGTCATGATTAATCGTACCACCGGTTATTGATAAATTGTCTGCGATAATATTATGAATTTGAATATAGTTTTCCGTGGCAATAGCGTCTATTTTTACATGGTTCAGTTCGTGTTTTTCAAATATTAATCCGCCATAAAAATCAATGTCCAATGTTGTGTTTTTTAATATACGTGTTGGGTGGGTTAAAAACGAAAAGTCAAATGCGGTATTGTTTGAATGTAATTTTATTTTACGCCAACCGTCCGGAAACAGTTCTATTTCCCCGCGTACATTGTTTGCAATCAAATTTGTAAATTTAAATCCGTATCCGCCGTCCCATGTGAAATCCATGTGGAGATTTACACGGCGCGATATTTTTGGTTCGGAAAATTCAAACCAAGAATTTATTTTGTCGGTGTCAATGTCCAATGTTCCTGATGCCGTGCCGTTCGGATACAGTACCCCCGCAATATCAAGATTTAAATTTTTATTCTTGATGGAAAATTTTTGACCATCGAAAACAATATCGTATTTATGTGTTCCGGTGCGAACAATTCCGGAAAATTTTCCGTGATTATATTTTCCGGTAACAATATTGTAATCTTTGTCAAGAAAACGTAACGTGCAATCGGTTATATTAATATTGTATTGTAATCCCAATGCCGCCATCGACACCAGGTTTATGTTCGCCCCACGGATTGATATTTCACCGTCCAATCGCGCGTGTGAAAAATTAAACAGGCCCGAAAATGGAATTTTTACCGTTACGGTTCGAATTTTTCCATTCGGTGTCTTGACATCGTGTGCAACAACCGTTGTATGACCCAATATGCCAAAATTGATATCGCCGTTTATCTTTACGGGGACGCCGGTTTGTTCAAAGATGGCCGTTTGGATACGTTCGCGTGCATGATTAAGGTTTATCATGGTTGGTACAACCAACAATCCGATAATGAAAAGTGACGCAATTATAACAATTGTCCAAAATGTTCTGCGTTTATATCTTGGTTTTATTGGCATGTTGTAATTTATCCCCCCATACTTGTTTTTTCATTATAATGAATTATACTAAACCTTGTGAACAAAAAAATTTTTAATCTTGAAAGTAATTATAAACCGATGGGTGACCAACCAACGGCAATTGCTGATTTGGTGACCGGGGTAAAATCTGGACGCAGGTCCCAGGTTTTATTGGGTGTAACCGGTTCGGGTAAAACATTTACAATGGCAAATGTTATTGCCGAATTGGGGCGGCCGGCGTTACTGATGGCGCCAAATAAAATTTTGGCCGCGCAATTATACACGGAAATGAAGGCATTTTTTCCGCACAATCATGTGGAATATTTTGTTTCATACTATGATTATTATCAGCCAGAGGCCTATATGCCTACAACCGATACGTATATTGATAAAGATGCGTCCATTAATGACCAATTGGACCGTATGCGACACAGTGCGACACGTGCCATGCTGGAAGAAAAAGATGTTATTGTGGTGTCGTCGGTATCGGCGATTTATGGTATGGGGTCGCCAGAGCAATATTCGGGAATGAAATTGGTGATACGTGTCGGCGATATGATGGGGCGGGGCGATGTTATGCGTGAATTGGTCAATATTCAATACAAACGTAATGATGTCGGTTTTGACCGGGGTAATTTTCGGGTGCGGGGCGATACTTTGGATATATTTCCATCGCACAGCCAGGATAGGGCCTGGAAAATATCTTTCTGGGGTGATGAAATCGAAGAGATTTGGGAATTTGATACGCTGACCGGGGCCAAGTTAAATAAATTGGACCGGGTGGTTGTGTATCCAAATACACACTATGCAACACCAATGCCGTCAATTGTTCAGGCGATTGGTAATATTCGTAATGATTTGGCGACGCGTTTGCAATATTTTCATGAAAATATGAAATATGTCGAAGAACAACGCCTGCGCGAACGCGTAAATATGGATATTGAAATGATGGAATCGACCGGAACGTGTCGTGGAATTGAAAATTATTCACGATACTTAACAGGGCGTGCACCCGGGCAACCCCCGCCAACATTGTTTGAATATTTACCAAAAAATGCAATACTGTTTATTGACGAGAGTCATGTTACCGTGCCACAAATCGGTGCAATGTCCCGTGGGGACCGCGCACGCAAAGAGACACTTAGCCAGTATGGATTTCGGTTGCCGGCCTGTGTCGATAATAGACCATTGACATTTGAAGAATGGGATATGTTACGACCGCAAACAATATTCGTGTCGGCGACACCCGCCGATTGGGAAATGAATCAATCGGGTGGAATTGTTGCAGAACAGGTTATTCGCCCAACCGGTTTGTTGGACCCGGAATGTGTTGTGCGACCGATTAAAAACCAGGTTGATGATTTGTTGGATTCAATAAAGTCAACAAATGGGCGTGTGTTGGTAACAACGCTAACCAAAAAAATGGCGGAACAATTAACGGACTATTTAAATGAAAATGGCGTACGCGCACGATATCTGCACAGCGATATTGAAACCCTAGAACGTATCGAATTGTTGCGTGATTTGCGCATGGGTAAATATGATGTGTTGGTTGGAATTAATTTATTGCGCGAAGGTTTGGATGTGCCGGAATGTGAATTGGTGGCAATTATGGATGCCGACAAAGAAGGTTTTTTGCGGTCTGCGCGTTCACTGATTCAGACAATTGGGCGGGCGGCACGAAATGCAAATGGTCGGGTGATTCTTTATGCTGATGTGATTACGGAATCTATGCGGGCGGCGTTGGACGAAACCGCGCGGCGGCGCGAAAAACAGATGGCATATAATAATGCGCATGGTATTGTGCCAAAAACGGTAACCAAGGCGATTTTTGATGAGGTTATTGATAAACAAGAAAAAACCGATAAAAAACGAAAATTCGTATATCGTTCGGATGGCGTTGTTGATGCCGAAACGTTGCGGCGTGAAATAAACGCGTTGACGAAAAAAATGAAACATGCGGCGGAAGATTTGGACTTTGAACACGCCGCAGAAATACGTGATGTTATTCGCAAAATGCAAGATGATTTATTATTATTGGAGTAATAAAAATGACTGAAACATTTATCGCAAACAATATAAACGATACACGACGTTGGGCCGCGGGGTTCGCACAGAAACTGGTTGCGCCGGTCGTTGTGGCGTTGCATGGGGATTTGGGTGTCGGAAAATCAGAAATCGCACGGACGATTATAAAAACATTGTGTGGGGCCGATACGGTTGTCCCCAGTCCTACATTTACATTGGTACAATCGTATGTGTGTGGTAATGCAAAAATATCGCACTTTGATTTATATCGAATTTGTGATGTGTCGGAATTGGTTGAAATCGGGTTGGCGCATGCGATGGAAAATGATATTACATTGATAGAATGGCCTGATATCGCCCACGATATTTTGCCAGAAAACACAATTCATGTTTATATTTCAGATTCGGGAAATGGACGAAAAATTGTTATATGTTAAACCTGGGATGTGTGCGGTAATAATGACATTACCGCCAATGGAAAATCAGGTGCGTTTGCAATATACGAACCACTGACCAGTGCATCGGCACCCGCCGCCCAACATTTCGCCGCCGTGTCCGCGTTTATGCCGCCGTCCACCGAAATTGTATATTTTAATCCATATTTTTTTCGTGTTGCATTCAATGCGGAAATTTTAGTTAGTACAGAGTCATTAAATGCCTGGCCCGCGGCACCGGGTGGGACCGCCATAATCATAACTTCGTCTAAATCACGTAAAATTGTTTTTAATATTGTTATTTGGGTGTCCGGGTTCAGGGCGATGCCAACACGGCGTTTTGCACCACGTATCATACGCACCGCGTTGCGAACCCCGGATGTGTTCGTTGATAGTATTATTGTATCGGCCCCGGCGGCAATCGCGTCGCGTGCCCATTCGGTTGGGGCCTCGGTCATTAAATGGACGTGTAATGGGCCGTTCCAATATTTTCTTATTATGCGCAATTGGTCGATGCCACCGGCAATTTTATCAACGTATAGTCCATCCATAATGTCAACGTGTATTGCCCCGATTTTCATCGTATGAAATAATTCATATGTTTCCGGACGCGTCATGTCAAAGCACAATGTGCTTGGGTAAATTGGCAGCAGTTCAGGGGTGCGACGTTTTCTTGTGGTACGTTTTTTTATATGAAACAATCCAATGATTTTATTATTTAACGAATCAATTTTCTTTGTACGATTTACGTATGCCTGTCGGTATGGTTCCCATGTTTGCCATATATAATCAGACAACGCGCGTACCGCCCCATCGGTCCCAATATTCTTTGTTGGCATGCCAAAACAGTCAGCCAAATGTTCGCCAATTGATACCGTGCGCCCATCGCCACCACCAAAAAAGATTTGTGTCGGTTTATATCGGGCAATATGCTTTTCGGCCGTGCTTTTGATTTGCGTGATTAATTCATTGAAAAATGGAATTACAATTTCATTAACATCCTCGCACGAAAATCCATAGGCCGGGTCGGCCGGACTGAAACGTGCCATTTCATTTGGACGCATGTTTGCAACCCTGTGTTTAATTCGTTCGGCGTCTGAAAACGGTATGTTAAATATATGTGATATTTGTGTCGTTAAATCATTACCACCAACCGCAAAAGAATGAAACCATACCGGGCCACGGTCCGTCCATATTGATACCGTTGTGTCACGGGCACCAAAATCAATGAACATAACGTGTGATTTTGGTTGGCGTAAAACCGCGTTTTCCACAAAGTGTGGCGTGAAAAAACCAGATGGCATTATGTGGGCGCGGCGTAAAATCGCCAAAATTTTATTTATGTTGTCATTATTAAAATATATTCCGGCAAATGTAGATTTTAATTCGGTATCAATGATTCCAATCGGCGACAATATGTTTTTAAAACCCGGCGTGTCATAGCGTAACGGAATTAAATGTAATCGTTCAAATCCAGACGGTGCATCAATTTCGGCAATTTGGTTATATATGTCGTTTTCACCAATCCTGTGTTCGGGCGGAAATGTTGTGGTTTGGGTTGATATGTTAAAATACGATGGACCAAAATCGCCCGTAATATACGCAGAATCAAAGTGCGCATTGATTTGATGTTCTAATTCGTCGATAACGGATTTTAATGCAAATACAATGTCACCATCATCAACACAGTGATATGCCGACCGGTCAATTGTTGCATTATGAACGTGGTGGGCAATTCCACGAACCCCAGATGTGCCAATGTCCAGACACAAAAAAGATGAATTCATTATATTCATTTTACCAAAATTCGTGCCCCATCACGCATATCAAGAATCTTGATATCTTTGGATAAAATCCGATGTTGTTCATTTAATGCCACCAATGTACCAATCGCCGCCGTTGGGTCGCTTTCCGGTAACATTACCGTTATGCCACCCGTTGTATATAAATTCCAACGTCGGTTATCAATCATTTCAATATAATCGATATAGGATACCAAATTCATTGCGGCCTTGGTTATATCGGATATGTCGTTTGGCATTGTGCCACGAAATAAAACCGTCCCGGGGGTTTTGGACTGGGATGGTTTTTTGACGATTGTTCCATCCGCCGATAGGGGGTAAAAAGATGTGCCATCGGTCCATTCGGCAACAGCATAGTATAACACGGTTCGGATGGCCAGATTACCATTTGGTAAACGTCGGGTTGCAGATTTTTTTATTCCCGGGGTTTTTAATATACGTTCGTTCACCGTATTTAGATTTAAAGAATAAGAATGTGTTCCGGGGGCAATACCCGCCGCCGCAACCAGTGTGCCGGGGTCTTGGTCATTCGTGTCAGTTGTGACGGTGATATTACGTACGGTCGCGATTTTGCCGTGTCCCATAAATGTCATCGTCATGCGTGTTGCAAAATATATTGCAATTAATATCGCAAATACAAAAAACAGCCAAAACCACAGATTCCGTTTCATGAACGATATTATAGCATATTTTTGTGTAATATCAAACCGTGTTAATAATTTTATATCGCGCGTAACAGATATCCGCGCCGAAACATACATTTCCGGTACGAACCAACCGAACGAGACGTTGCATTGCGTGGTACAGATAACAAAGAACGTTGTCCCACATCCCGATATTCATTTGATTGAAACGTTACCCATAAACCATCCCAATCGGGCATGTTCGCGCTCTGATTCGGGGATAACAATTTTGCAAGACGTGACCGCGGCATGTATTCGGGTCGTGTGATGCCAAGGCATGCCTTGTGGTCACGGACAAACTGTTCCGTTGTAACAGATTCGTTTTCCCAATTTAAGATTGTGGCGTTATCGATACTGCCCCCGTTGGGGGATGCGCACCCGCATAATGCCACCAATAAAATTATTTTTATCATTTTCATATTTTATATTATAATTTAATTGCGTTTTTGTGGCAATAGTTTTTATAATATAAAAAACAAACCGGGGGAAAGAGATGGCAATAAATGTCGAAAACTTTATAAAGTTGGCAAATTTTTATAATCAGGTTGCAAAGACTATGTCCGCAATTTGTGTTACCAAGGGCGGAATTCCAATCGAAAATTATGTTGGTCGATTTTTTGCCGCAGATGTGTTAGAATTTATTGTCGAATATGGCGAACGGTTAATCAAAGAAAGAAATGATGTCGGACCAGAAATTGTTGCGGTTGTCAAAAAGTTCCGTACGCAATTCGACCGGGTGCGCGATTTGACAACGCCAACCGAAAAGCCAATATATGAAATGACATTGGCTGAATTTGAAAAGGTAATGAATATATAGGGGAATATAAATGAAATATGTACTACGATTTTGCGGTGTGATTTTTACAATGTTTACAATTGCTGCCTGTATGCAGGGCGGTCAAAATCCAAATGCACCACAATATGACACGGTACAGGTTATTGACAACCTGGTAATTGATGATAATGCGGTACCAATTTTTCCAAAAAAGGCCGCGTTAACAACAGATACGGCGCAGCATTTTTCATTAGAATTACCGAAACGCTGCACCGTAAATTGGGATAATCAGTCCGTGGTGTCTGTTGTGCCGGCGGAAAAAATTCAAATGGTGCGGTTGGATATGGGTGACCCGTTGCCGAATCTGAATGTATCAGATTACACGTTTAAAAAACAAACTGTTCGCGAAGCGTTGGATAAATTATTAGAAGGCACGGATATTGTTGTGGCCGAACAAGAACCAATGTATGAAAAAATATTTGGGTCGATTGCGGCGGGAAATTTGGCAGATGCGGTGGATTTGATGGCGCGGTTGGGGCGGGCATATTATTCGTATGATGCGGTCAATGGCGAAATAAAGTTATCTAATCGGACCAAGTGGATTATAAAAATGCCAAATGATGAAACGCTGATAATGGCATTGCTGGATGCAATGCATGGGGCCGACATGCGAAATTTATTGGTTGATTGGCAAGATAAAACACTGGTGTTTGAAGGTAATTATCAAACCGAACGTGAGGTTACGCGTCTGATTAACGATATTGCGTCCAAAAAATATGTTTTGGCGTGGGATATGGATGTGTACAGGGTTTATCCGCGCACAGATAGTCCAATTGTCTGGATGAATTTGTTGCCGGCATTTGGTGCGGGTAATGTTAAAATGTCTGTGCCGGGTGTTGTTGGTCGGGCGTTGGTTGTGGGGCCGGAAATAAATACCAAGACGTTACAGGAATTTATGGCGCAACAGGCCAATGTCGTACTAATATCCCAGGGACGATTTGTTGTCCCAGATGGGTGGCAATCGCGGTTTGATATTGGTGAATGTGGTAAAGAAGAACGGTTGGAAACGGATTTGATTGTGGGGGCGACCGCAAAATACGGTGATTTTGCCGGTAAAAATAAAATTGATGCAAAAATTGTTTTGCGGACCGGGCGGGGTGAATTGACGTCGTTTACAATTCCGTCCAGTGTCGGTGATAATTATGTTATAATTGGAATACCGACGCATTCATTCGTAACAACGCGGGAAACGTTAATAAGTCCGTTTGCGGAACTGGTCGTGTTTATGTCGCCACGATTAGTTACCGTTGTTGATGTTGATGATAATGTGCCGGATGTATCAATGTTGGTTGGGGATACGTTGCGGGATTTTTTGCGGGAATAATTAAGGTTAGGAAATATAAATGTTTACAAAGTTAGAACGAAAAATTGCATTCAGATATTTGGGCGCGCGGCGGCGCGGGTTTGGGTCTGTGGTGTCGTGGGTGTCGTTAATCGGCATTATGTTGGGGGTGGCGACATTGATTGTGGTGATGTCTGTGATGGGTGGTTTTCATGATACGTTGTTGGCGCGAATTGTTGGAATGAATGGGCATGTGGTTGTTTATCACCAAGATGGCGCAATCGCGGATTATGATTTTTTGATTTCGAAAATGCGTGAAAATCGTGTTGTTAATCGTGCCGTCACATCAATCGTCCCAATCGTCGAAGGCCAGGTAATGGCCAGTGCAAATGGAAATAATACCGGTGCAATGGTGCGTGGAATACGTATGGGGGATTTATTGGCCAAGGTTGATTCGGGCGCGCGCATATATGGACGTGATTTGCGTGATATACGTGATGGACAATTGGTGGCCGGTGCAACATTGGCACGGACATTGGGTGTGCATATTGGGGATGCGGTATCGTTGGTTTCGGCAAATGGTGGAACACCGACCGCGTTTGGAACCATGCCGCGTATCATGTCTTATCCGGTTATGTCGTCGTTTTTTATGGGGATGTACGAATATGATTCTGGTTATATTTTTATGCCATTGGAAACCGCCCAGAAATATTTAAACACCGGCGATGCGGTAACGCACATTGATTTGTTCTTGGGGGACCCGGATGATACCAATGCGGTACGCGATGCGTTGATTTCTGCGTTGCCGGACGGATATGTTGTACGCGATTGGCGCGATTTAAATCGTGGATTTGTTGGCGCACTTCAGGTGGAAACAAATGTTATGTTTTTAATATTGATGCTGATAGTGATTGTTGCGGCGTTTAATATTGTGTCGTCGTTGGTTATGTTGGTCAAAGACAAATCGCGTGACATTGCCGTGTTGCGTACATTTGGTGTGTCGCGTCGTTCGATGATGCGTATATTTATTTTGTCCGGTACCAGTATTGGGGTTATTGGGGCCACACTGGGGACATTGTTGGGCATAGTGGTTGCAATTTATATTGAACCCATTCGTAAATTTTTTCAGTGGGTTACCGGACGTGATTTATTCCCATCGGAATTATATTATTTATCAGAATTGCCGTCCAAATTGGTGCCGACGACGGTTATTGGAATTGCGCTGGTTGCGGTTGCGTTGGCATTTTTGGCAACGATTTATCCGGCATGGCGTGCCGCAAACACGGACCCCGTAGAGGTATTAAGAAACGAGTAATCAAGGAACTGCATAGATGGCGTCGATATTAAATTCTTTGTCAAAACCGATTCGGGGCGAAGTTGTCCTGTCGGTGCGTGATATTAAAAAGACTTTTGTCGAAGGTGGGCAACCGTTGCATATTTTGACCGGCGGCGGGTTTGATTTGCACCGTGGTGAAATTGTTGCATTGGTTGGGCCGTCTGGGTCGGGAAAATCAACATTGTTACAATGTGTGGGGTTGTTGGACAAACCCACCGGGGGCAGTATTTTGGTCGCCGGTACACCAGTACACACAATGAATGACGAGATGCGTACAATGATACGGCGGCGTAATATGGGATTTGTGTACCAGCGTCATAATTTATTGTCTGATTTTACGGCGTTGGAAAACGTGGTTTTGCCAATGTTGGCGAATGGGGTGCGCGAATCAGATGCGGTGGTGCGGGCAATGAAATTATTAAAGTCGGCAAATGTGGCACATCGGGCGTCGCACATACCGGGCCAGATGTCGGGTGGTGAACAGCAACGTGTTGCGGTTGCGCGTGCGTTGGCGAATATGCCGGATATTTTGTTGGCCGATGAACCCACGGGCAGTTTAGACCCAAATCATGCGACAAATGTTTTTGAATTACTGTTGAATTTGGTGCGAAAAAATAAAATGGCAATGTTGTTTGTAACGCATGATATGTCGTTGGCCAACCGTGCTGATAGAAAAATCACCATAAAAAATGGTGTTGTAAAATAACAAAACAACAAAAACAAAAAAAGGAGAGAAAAAATGAAAGATGTAAAAAATACAACATGTGAAAAATGCTATGTTTGTACGCGTTCACAAAAGATATGGGCCTGGATTGTATTGGGCGGAATATTTGTTTGTGGTATGATGGCGGGTGCGTTTATTTGGGAACAAAAAAATGTCCGTATGCCGGATTCTACCATATCTGTGCATGAAAATGTTGAACAATTTGTGGGGCAAGAAATTGCACCGTGCCGTGTCAAAGAAGAAAAATTATTGGACATGGTGCATCCAGACGACCATGTCCTGAATATACGTATATATGAAACATTAGTACAAATTGGATGTGATGAAAATAAAGAAAAATTTAATAACATGTTAAAAACAGAACGCGAATTAGCTGATGCAATTGGTTATGTTTATGGAAGGCCTGTTGATTATGTATCAAATAAAATGCGCCCATGTGAACAGATAGAAAGACAATTAAGTGACACCTTACGTGATGGCGGGGTAGATTCAGAAGGTCATTCATATAATGCCGCCGTGTATGCAAAAATGGCCGAAGATGGTTGTCCGGAAAATTCTGACCGGTATGCGCAGTTGGCGTTGGACGAATTGCAAATTGCCGATGGTATCAAAGTACAAGAAAGAGCTATATCAGATACAGAAATGTTTAATACCGTTGGTACCTATAAAAAACTGCAAATGCAGAACGAAGCAAAGAAGTATATTAAAAAGGTTGAAAAATTAGTCAACCCGGGGATTGATTTTATATTGGAACTGCAACGTGTTATCGAAGAATAGCCAGCAGGAGATGTGCATGAATACAAAAATTCTTGGGATTTTGGGCTTGATGGCCGTGGTGGCGGTGGTGCCACCCGCCATCGCCACAGAAGATGGTTCGGGTGAATATACGGACGTTTACGAAGATGCTGAAGATTCGGCAGGTGCGGATGTTTCCGAATTAGATGCGGATACCCCAGATGTGATTGTTGATGTGCCTGCGCCACGCGCGGTTGGGGAACGTATGACATGCCCAGAAATAAATGAACGTGTTTCTGAATTGCGCGAAGATATTAAGGCTTATCCGGAATTGGCGGCGGATTTAGAATATATGCTATCGCGGCAACGTATACAATGCGCGCCACGCGCAAACCGTCGGCCGGTACGGAACTATGCCAATGTTAATCCGGTAATGGTTGTTGATGCGGTGTCGGTTGATGTCCAAGAAGAACCGGCATCGGTTGTTGATGTTGTATCGGTCATGCCGGAAAAACCGGTTGAACAGGCACCGGAAAAAACACCCGAAGAATTAGCCGCAGAGCAGGCCGCCGCCCAGGCAAAAATCAAAGAGAATATGGCCAATGGTTTATGCGGCGATGGAACAAAGCCAAACAGGTTTGGATGCTGTGCCGGGGAACGCTTCAAAGAAGTATCCCAGATGAAATTTGCGTGCTGTCCAACGACGGGTGATGGGGAATGCCATGAACCACTAAAAAAAGAGTAAAAAGGTGTTGATTTTATAACTGTATGGTCTTAACATTATGTTTGTATAATTTTATAAACAAAGGTGCAAATTATGGCAAAAATCAAAACAAAAGAAACAAAAAAATGCGAAAGTCTGACCCAGGAAGAGTTGGAAAAAGTTGTGAAATATTTTGAAAAGCCTGCAACGTGGCCATGGATTTTGGTTGCGTGCGGTTTGTTGGTGTTTTTTGGTGGACTATGGATTTTACTAGGATTGGCATTGTGTGGATTGGGCGTGTGGTTGTTGTACGATGCGGCCCAAAAACGTGTGACAGATTCGGAATTTGATGCGATTCGTCAAAAGGCGTTTGCGATGTTACATTGTGTTGCAATGGAAAAGTTGGGCGTGGACGAGGGCGACACGGTACGCGACAATGAATTGGTTTGGGGGCCGCGTTATTATGACCGTGGTGATGCATTTTTGATTTTCAAAGAAGGTGATGATGGTGTTGTGCGTTATTCTTTGTACAACATTGTTGTTTTGGTGTTTACAAAAAAACATTTGGCGATGTATCAATGTGCGTTGGATATGCAAACCGGAAATCGTTTAAATGAATGCACCGAAGAATTTTTCTATAAAGATGTTGTGTCGGTTGGTACCGGTACAAAAACAAACACGTTATTAGAAGAAGACGAAACGTTTACGTTTATTGGTAAAAAGTCGTCCCAGGTTGTTATTTCACAGAAAAACGCGTGGGAATCTTTTGAATTACGCAATGCGGGTGGTGGTGTTATTTATGTGCCAATTCGGTCTGATGCGGTGTTAAAGCAGATGGGGGGCAGATTTGAAGAAAGCCAGGTTGATAGGATTGTAAATTCTATGCGTGCGATTTTAAGAGATAAAAAATAGTTCGTTTTTTGTGGCAAAAAAATAAAGCAGGAGTTTACCCGTGGCCGAACGTGTAAAATTTAATGCGCCAAATCCAGACCTGTTGGTCTGGAAATGGCCCTCTGATGATTTAAAATTGGGGTCCCAGGTTGTTGTTAATCAATCCCAAGATGCCGTTTTTGTTAAGGGTGGACGGGCGTTGGACGTTTTTGGTCCGGGGACGCATACGTTGGAAACTGGTAATTTGCCGTTGTTGGGCCGGCTGGTCAAATGGACGTTTGGTCAGGCAACCCCATTTACCGCCGAAGTATGGTTTATAAATAAAACTGTTCGTCGTGGATTAAAATGGGGGACGCGTGGTCCAATCCAAATAATTGACCCGGTGTATCATTTTCCGGTTGGTGTGCGGGCATTTGGCGAATGGGGGATGCGTGTTGTTGATGCACAATCGTTCGTGAATCAGATTGTTGGTTCCCAGATGGGGGCCGATGCACAATTGGTCGAAGAATATTTTGCCGGTGAAATTATTCAACGTGCGTCGAATATGTTGGCCGAATATATTACAAAAAATAATATATCGATATTTAAAATTAGTGCGTATTTGAACGAACTGTCTGAGAATATACAATCGCAAATTGTCCCAGAATTTGAACGATTCGGGATTGAAATTGTTAACTTTAATGTCTCGCGCATTTCTATACCCGATGAAGATGTTAAAAAAATCCAGGATGTATTGGGTAAAAAAATGGAAGTCGAACAATTGTCTGATGTTAATGTTTCGTCCGCGTACGCCGCCGTCAAAAACTTTGAAATATTGGGGGACGCGGCAAGAAATTCGTCAAATGGGATGGGGGCATTGTTGGGGGCCGGAATTGGTTTGGGTGCCGGTGTGCCAATGGGACGTCAGATGGCCGAATCTGCATCAGATGCGGGCGGTGGTGACGCAATGCAAAAATTGCAAAAGTTAAAACAGATGTTGGATGCAGGTCTGATTACCGAGAATGATTTTGACGCAAAAAAACAAGAAATTTTATCCAAAATATAGGATTGCACAATGAATAAAAAAAATCCGATGTTTTTATTGGGGTTGTCATGGTTTGTGGCGGCGTTGGCAATATTCATAATTGCCGTTGTTGTGCGCCCAGATGTGTATATCGATGGTTTTTGGTGGCGTGTTGCATGGATTGAATTTTTAAATGTGTTGTTTTGGTTTGGTAATTCGGGATGGTTTGTCGGATATAAAAAAAATGCGACGATTGCGTTGACGCCTGCGGTTAATTTAATTACGTCGGTGTATTGTGTGGTCAGTTTCTTGTTAATTGTTGGGTTTTGGTCGGACGAAGCCGCATCCGGTATCCGCAAGATTCATTTGGTTATCCAGGTGGTGTTGTTTGCACTGTGGGCATTGTTAATGTTGCGTTTTCTGTTGGCGGCGCACTTTGCAGACAGCGGGTTGGAAATTTCGGATAATGCGGCGATGGCACCGGCAAATTTGGCGCAAAAAATTAAAAGTGCAGAAACGGACTATACCGGGCCGGTTGCACAGGAAATTAAGCGGTTGCGTGAACGTATTGAATATTCATTACAAAATACTAATGTTGTGCGTACAAATCATGACTATGTGAATATGGTGAATGATATTTTGACCAGGTTGAAAAACAAAAAAAGGACAGCCCAAGATGTACGTAAATTTATTATTGTAATCGATGAAATAAAACAAGTTACAAAAAGGGGATAATAGTGTCGGGTATAAAGGAATGTCCACAATGCGGTGCACCATTGGATTCGGGGGTGTCAAAGTGCGGTTATTGTAAGTCATCAATATTTGTTAGCACGGTATCGTATCTTAGTAATTATGATAATTCACAAATTCAAAAATATATAAAATCCTATAAAGAATTGATTGCAGAAAACCCAAAAGATGATAGGGGATATTTGGGTTTGGGGATTTGCTATTTACAATTATCTATGTTTCCATTGGCGCGCGAAAATCTGGAACAGGCGATAAAGTTGTCACCGGAAAATGCGTCTGTTTATTATTACTATTGTTTGTCGGTTATTGCGGGGCAAAGATTGCGGTCAATGTCGGTTGGGGTAATCGAAGAATTAGTTGCGTATTTAAATACGGCCATTGAAATGGAACCAAAAAACCCATTGTATCTGTTGTTATTGATGTTGATTAACCATGATTTTTATATTGGAAATCATCTGCGTCAGGTACGTCCGACATTTGAAGAATTGGTCGATATGTTAGATGATGCCGATATTGACGATGATGAATTGACACGATTAAAGTCATGTGTTCGGGTTGCCGATTATTCGGAATTTGGGTTATAGGCGTGATTTGGATAAGGTTTTTTTGGGAACATAATTGCAAATAGTGCATGGGTTTGCAAGTTATACACTGAATATTACACGCTGGTAAATCTATAAATAGGAAATTTTACAGGTTTTCTGTGGTTGTGTTTATGTCGGTTTTCCGCGAGTTATGTTGTTTTTATATGGTGTTGTATGCCTGTTTTTATATACCTGATACACAAAAATGGGATAAAACAAATTTTCATATACAGGATATAATGATGCTTGTTTAACAAAACCAAGGAGTTAGATATGACACACCAAGATATATGGCATGCAATTGATAATTTTGCGTTCCGTAATAATATGTCCTGTTCGGGGTTGGCAAGATTTTCTGGATTGGATGCAACAACTTTTAACAAAAGCAAGCGTTGGTCGAAATATGGTCAGCCAAGATGGCCTTCGACGTACAGTATTGCAAAAATATTAAATTCCACGGGCAAAACATTAGAAGAATTTGTCAGATGTATTCAGGATTGAATATTTGTGTTTACAAATGAATTTGTTTGTATAATATACACAATATGTCGACGTTAAAAAGCAAACTGATTTTATTAAAAGAGTTATTGGCATTAAAAGAGGTTGTTGATAAGGGAAGTATTCAAACCGCCGCCATGGAAAATGGTATAAAAAATTCTAATATGTCGCAACTTATTAAAAATCTAGAAGACAGGTTTAATACCAAACTTATCAACAGAAGTTTTGATGGCAGCCAACCAACAAATTCTACCCAAATCATATATAGTGATATATGTGCCATAGAAGAATTACTTAAGAAAATCTCGGAAACTTTTATTGATATGGATTCTCTGTGTGGGGCCATGTCGGTATGGACCGAAGAGGGCCTGTGCGGCAGTTTTATTATGAAAGATTTGTCCGAATTTTATGCAAAATATCCAAAAATTCGTCTGGAATTATTGATGAGGCGCGAACCAGATATATCCAGTATGGATGTTTTGCTAATTAAACCAAAATTGCATCCAAATATCCATGGGACGGTTTTGTTTAAATTTAAAACATATCTAAGATTTTATACAAGTAAAAAATATATAGAATCACGTGGCTGTCCAAAAAATATAAATGATTTGTTGGAAAATCATGATTTGTGTATGGTGTATCGTTATATGAATTTACCGGAATGCCAAAGTATTATAAAGCGCGCAAAACATTTAAATACTATATCGGATTCGTTGGCCTTGATATATCGTTTGGTTAATGATGGTGACGGTATTGCGGTTTTTCCGTCATGGTTCCAAGAAAGTAGTAAAAATCTTGTTTGTATACAAAATCTTGATTTTGAATATGAAATGGAAACTCAGTGCGTTTGCAGAACAGAGATAGCCGAATCGCCAAAGGTTCGTGCATTTGTTAATTTCTTTATAGATTTTTGCACAGGGCATAACGTACCAATTGATATTTATTATTAATCGTGATGTAAAATTGTAAGAAATAAAAGACACGGTTGTATAAAACGATTATGTTTTGGACCTTGCCCCCAGAATTTACAATTGTCGTATTTGTGTTAATGGGCATTTTGTTAACTTTTGTTGTGCTTGATGCGCAATTCGCGAGCCGAGTTGGTTGAGATTGGACGAGATATTGATGAAGCAAAAAAATATTTAAATATTGAAAAATAACGCATATTGAAATATAGTTATAGTGTAATAAAAAGGAAATTTTGATATGAAAAATATAATTAAAGTTTGTGCTTGTGTTTGTGTGCTATTGAGCTTGGTTGCTATTTTAAATAATTATATAACGTATAAGAGATTACAGTGTGTTGACCACAACACTAAAGGGTATATTTTACGCTTTGTGCCTTCTGATGAATATAAATTTAATCAAAAACGGATAGAAGCAAAAATTGATGCCATCGCTAGAAGTAATTACAGTTTATTATATGGATGTAGAATTTATGAAAATGGAAAACTTACAAAATTTGTTTATGAATACCCAATGACAGATGAAGCTTTTTCTAAAGATTACACCCAAATTATAGAAAACGTAAACGAATATAAAAATTCACATAAATAGCGAGAGTTCCTATTTGTAAGTTCGAAAGTGGTGTAAATCGTCACTTTTTTTGATTTTAACTTTCGAACTTGCTAGAAATATTAGAAAACAAAATAAAAACCGCCTTTATCGGTGGGTTTGTCTATCTTGGTTGGGGTGTTGGCAAAATGCGAGCTTGAGAAAATACCGGTTTTATGATAGAATTCATACATATATGGAGAATAGAATGAAATTATTATATGTTTTACCTATTTTGTGTGGATTGTGTGCTTGTCATGAACGACCGATTTATACGGCTGATAAATTACATTGTGGGGAAGCAGATTCGGCTGTTATTACAAAAATAGAAATATATAAGGATTACGCCGTAGTTTATTCTGATTTGTTTAAAGAATATGAAATGGGGTATTCTGATGATATCGGTTTTCGTATGAATTTGGTCAGACAATTTGATAATGCCCCGGATATGATGAATATATATGAAAAAAAT
>CAMVAR010000003.1 GCA_947165555.1 uncultured Pseudomonadota bacterium
TGTTACTTTAACTGGTTGTACATTAAATCATAAGATAAACGGTGGTGGTACTGTAACTATTGACGGAAATATTGTAAACAACGGTATTTTGGGTCTTGTGGCAATAAATGAAAATAAGTCATTAACAACCAGCGCAGATAGCATATATGGTATATCATCAAATAACGGTACCTTATATTTAAATGGTGGAACATTGGGGTATAGTGTTAACGGTGATGTGTATATAACTGGCAATATTACAAATACCGCTAGCCAATGGCAATCAATAAATATCTCTAACGGCGGAACGTTTACAACGACAGCAAATTTATTAACAAATAATAATGCGATTGTTAATGACGGTACTCTTAACATTACCGGTGGCAACCTGCAACAAAACGTTACTGGCGGAAATACTATAATCGCTCAAAATGCGACAACCAGCGCAACCAGTTTCGGCAATCTTGAATTAAACGGTGTTATGAATGTCGGAACAAATACGGTTAATATAGCAAATGCTGATATTAATGGTACTATTAACCTTGGTATATCGGCTTTGAATAAAAATTCCAGCGCGTATACCGGTGGACATATTATAGCAGATGACATTGTGTTTGGCGATAATGCCATGCTTAATTTGAGCATTACGGACACAAACCTGCAAAAGGGTGATTCCAGTGGTAATATAGAAATAATTACTGCAAACGGTGAATGGACGGGTAACATTGCTACATTTACCAGTAATAATTTGTATGATATAGCATATAATACTGAAAATCATACATTTATGTTTACCCGTAAAAAATTTGGTGCAGATTTAATAACAGAATTGAATGGGTCTGAATTAGATGTTAATGTTGCGACCGTTTGGGATGAATTACAATCGTCAAACAATCAAAATGTACAAAGTATTATTAATGCCATTGACTATAATTCCCAGCATAACGCAAAGAAATACGCCACATTAATTCACAACTTGGCACCACACAATAATCAGGTTACAGTTGGGGCGATACGTAATGTTAATACAGCCATAAATAACCGCGTATCTGCTAGATTGGCAACGGTTAGAACATCTCCTGTTACAAATAATATGAATCGTCGTCAACCAAATAGATATAACCAAAATTCATACTATTACAGGGGTTACTATGGCAGAAGTGGCGGAGATGTAGCCCCAGTGACGAATAACGGTTTATGGGTAGAAGGGTTATATAATTATGCCCAACAAAAGGATGATACAAAGTTTTCTGGTAATACGTTTGGGGTAATGGGTGGTTTTGATTCTAAATTAACAGAATATTTGACCGCTGGTTTGGGGTATGCTTTTAATAAAACAAACATAGATGCCGACAATCACGATATTGACGCCATGGGGCATACAGGTTTTGTATATGCCGAATATAAACCAACACAATGGTATCTGGACGCTTTGTTGTCATATAACCTGACAAATTATCAAAATTCAGCCGCACTTATCGACAATCTGACCGTAAAATCTGATTATAAAACCAACAGTTTGAGTGGCGCCTTGACGTCGGGTTACGATTTTCAAAAAGGTTTGGATTTATACGGTGGTCTGAATTATATCGGAATTAAACAGGACGCGTACACAGACACAGCCGGTCAATATATCAAAGCCGATGATACACAAACCTTGACTCTAAAAGCCGGTGGAAGATATAAATTAACAAGTCAAAAAATGAAAAGAGCTAGCACCGTTTTGAAAGCTGCGGTTTTGTATGATGTTATGTCTGATGATGGTGTTACAACGGTAACAGTAGGCAATAATAATTACATTGTTCATGGTAATGGTATTGACCCGTTCGGTGTCCAGGCAGGTATTATGTTTGATTCATTTGGTGGCAATACTTATTTATCGCTAGGTTATGACCTTGAATGGCGTAATAATTTCATTAGTCATACAGGTTATATAAAATTGAAATACAATTTCTAAGTATCTGTAAAATTTTCCCATTTTCCCATTACTATATGAATGAGAATTTGGGATTTTTTATTTTTGTATATAGCAAGGGCGCGTTTTACGCGTCTTTTTGTTGCAAACGCCATGAAACTACGTCATTTTTCCACAATAATTATCATATATGATAACTAACCATGAAAATATTATATAAAACATGTGTGGTTTAGTGTAATATATTGATTTTACTTGACTTTTTGTATATTTTATGGTATAATAATACCGACATAAAAAGGAAATAATATGCCTGCTATAAATTATATAAAACGATATGCAAAAAGAATGTTAAAAGAGTACAAAACAAAACCGTACTATCAATCTTTACGAGATAGCGTCGGGGTTGAAAACTTAACATTAGAATACGCAAAAAACGCTTTGGCAACTAACTTGAATTTTAAATCATGGGGCGCTTTGTCTGCTGCGCCCGATTACCAAAAACGTTTTATAAAAGCTCTGCTTTCGCACCCTTATTTTCATCCGAGTGGCGTCTATGTAAAAACCAATACGCCAAATTGGAGCGATGAAAATTGGAGTTATCATAAAAAATGGATTGCAAATTGGTATACAAAACCCGAAATGTACCAATTAGTTTTTCATTTGTTGGTACGTATACCCGATTATTTTAAACCTATACAATCTATAAATTACAAAACATCCCATGATGAATTATATGACGTTCTTGATTCTTTGGTTTTAAAACGGCTTGTTCCAGACGGTAGTTTAGATTATTGCATATTCATGCTTGGTATGTTAATGTCTGGTTTTAGAGCAGTAAAACGTGGCGAAAAAGTTTATTTTAATGTTAGTGAAAAAAGCATTAGAGAATTAAAACAAACACTTGATTTAAATAAACGCTTACACGACGCCAATGCTGATTGTATATCTTATGACTGTAACCATCCAAACGGCGTTTTCTGTGCCTGGGCTTGATTTTTTCTGCGCGTATTGAAAAGGGGGTCGGGTACACAAAACAACATCAAACAACTTTAACTACCCACCCCCTTTGCGTGCCGTTTAAAATCGGCGTTTTTATTGTGTTATCATGTTGCGCGAGCACTATTTATACACAATAATGTCCTTTTAGGCTTTTTCAACATCCAAATATTATGGTGTTATTTTGTTGTTTGTTCTTTATTGTATGATATAATTCCCAGAAATCTTTACACGACATGGTGAATAGTATGACAAAAATTTTATATTTAGATGAAAGTGGCACAAGTAATACGGAAGTTATAGATGAAAATTACCCGATTTTTATGTTGGGTGGGGTTGTTGTCGATTTCGATGATTTGGAATATAACAAACAACAAATGAATGCCTTTAAAAAGAAATACTGGCAACAAACAGGTATTATTTTACACTCTAATGAAATTGTTAGACGCAAAGGGAATTTTGCATTTTTAAATCAATCTGCTGTTTGGAATGAATTTTTAAACGATTTAAACGCTCTTATGGACAACATGAAATATCAGGTCGTTTCTTGTATTGTTGACATCCCCAGATATCGTAATAAATACGGCAAAAAAGCGTTTGACCCGTATGAATTCGCATTACGCATATTAATAGAACGTTTCATATATAGTATGGGGTCATATGAACAGGGAAAGATATTCGCAGAATCTAGGGGCATTCCATTAGACACACAAATAAAAATGGCTTTTGAAAAAATAAAAGACACAGGTGCAGGTTGTTATATCGCTGGCGATGAGATTTGTTCCAAAATACAAAGTTTCGAAATAAAATCTAAATCAGAAAATTTGATTGGTTTACAATTAGCCGATTTGGCTTTACCACCACTTGGGCGCGCTTATTTGGGAAAACCTGTCAGAGACGATTATAAAATAATATTAAGTAAATGTTTTCATAAAAATGGTAATGTTGAAGGACATGGAATCGTTGTTATACCCAAAAAGTAAAGAGCGAAGCCCGAAAGCGTCAGGCTTGCTCTTTGCTATTATAATAACATAAATTCGCAAAAAAAACAACAAAAAAATACTTGACTTTTTAAAAACTTGGTTTTCCGGTAAAAATTAGGCGATTCGTGAAAATAAAACACATATTTCTGGTGGGTGTTAAGGGACTCGAACCCCTGACCTACTGCGTGTAAAGCAGTCGCTCTAACCAACTGAGCTAAACACCCAAAAATTCGGACTTTTCTAAAAAATCCTTGATATTTTACATCTATGATTTACAATATCAAGTAAAGAGTTTCATAGATACAAAATATCTTTGCGCTTGTTGAGTATTTGTTGAGTTTTTCAAAACAAACTTTTCAAACACTCTTTCAGATTCCTTAGAATCCGGGCTTTTTTACACATGCTTGTCTCTTTGACCTTAGTTGTGTAAAGCAGATGCTCTAGCCAACTGAGCTAAACACCCAAACGCCGACAAATCATAATTTATATTTTTATGTTTGTCCAGAATTTTTTATTACGGCATTGGCATACCTGCGGTCGCGTCCGCCATAACATCGTCTATCAATTTGTCCGCTTTTTCTTTTGCATCGCGAAACGCCGACAAAACCGCGCTTTCCACCGCGGACACACCCGATTCCAACAGTTTCGGGTTTATCGTCACCGACGCAATATCATATTTACCCGACATATCAACAATGCACGTGCCACCGGCGGCCAATCCCTTGACATGCATAGACGCCAATTTTTCCTGGGCCGCGGCAACCTTGGCCTGTAATTCGCCCGCCTGGGCCATCAATGATTCCATATCCATTTTTTATCCTTTTTATTTTTGACGAATTAATAACATTTGCACCGCCTGCTTTGGCACATCAAATGCCTTAGCCCAAAAATCACTGAGTTCCCAACAAGAAATAATATTATTGGCATCACGAACCGCATCTAGCAAATTTGTAAAACTTTTATTACCTGTTGCTGATAATCGCAATCTTGTGAACCCGGACGGTGCAACATCATAACTGTATAGAGCAAAAGAATACTGACCCGATTGTTTATCACGTTCAATCGCCGTTAAAAAGTTTTCATCCAAAATTTTTTTGTATTCTGGAATCTTAGAAACTGGGCAATTTAAATGTTTTGCCCAGTCTGCATCTTGCCAATCCAGCCTACTTTTCACACTGTGGTCTGACATGTTACTTACCTTCTGTTTCGATTTCTTCACCGGTCTTTTGGTCAATTCCAACCATAGACATACGGGTTTTGCCGCGTTTGTCGATACCAAGGTATTTAACAAACACCGCGTCGCCTTCTTTTAATCCGGCATCTTCAATTTTCGCCAAACGCTTGCCGGTGATTTCCGAAATATGAACCATGGATTCAAATCCATTCATAATCTTTACAAAGATTCCAAAATCTTTGATGCCGGATACAACACCCGGATAGATTTGTCCAACCTCTGGTTCGGCAACGATTTCTTTGATACGTGCAATTGCCGCATCGGCATCTTCGCGTGAAATCGCCATAATTTTTACCGTGCCGTCATCTTCCAGGTCAATGTTAGTATTGGTTTCACGGGTTAACGCCTGAATAACCGCCCCGCCCTTGCCTATGACTTCGCGAACCTTGTCTGGGTTGATTTTTATAGTGTACATTTGTGGGGCAAATTCAGACACATGCTCACGCGGTGCCCTAATGGCGTTTTCTATTTTGCCCAAAATGTGCATACGACCATCTTTGGCCTGGGCCAAGGCGTGTTCCATAATTTCAAACGTAATGGATGTGATTTTGATATCCATTTGCAACGCGGTAATACCACGGTCGGTACCGGTTACCTTGAAATCCATATCCCCAAGGTGGTCTTCGTCGCCCAAAATGTCGGTTAATATTGCGTAATCATCGCCTTCTTTAATCAAACCCATCGCAATACCCGCAACCGGACGTTTCATCGGGACACCGCCGTCCATCATCGCCAATGTCGCACCACATGTCGTCGCCATAGACGAAGAACCGTTCGATTCCAAAATATCCGAACACAGACGAATTACATAGTCAAATTCACTGCGTGATGGGACCATTGGGTGAACCGCACGCCACGCCAAATTACCGTGACCAATTTCGCGGCGGCCGGGTGCCTTTAACCCCTTGGCTTCGCCAACCGAAAATCCCGGGAAATTATAGTTCAACATAAAATCGCGTTCTTCGGCACCGTCCAATGATTCGATTGGTAATGCATCTTTGCCACCACCCAATGTCAATGATACCAATGCCTGGGTTTCGCCGCGGGTGAATAACGCAGACCCATGTGCGCGTGGTAATACCCCCAATTCAATTTCAATTGGGCGAACCGTTTTGGTGTCGCGTCCATCAATACGTGGTTTGCCCGCCAAGATGTTCGAACGCATGATACGCGCGGTAATAGCTTCGACAATTTCGTCCGCAAATGATTCCAACGTTGATGTCGCAACGGTTGTATCCGGGAACATTTCTGGAATTAACGTCTTGGCATTTGCGTGAATGTTGGCCAAGGTTTCCAAACGATGTAATTTTTCCTTAATCCCCAGTGCGGATTCAATATCGGATGCAAATTGTTCAAATTTTTGTTCCATCGCGATATACTCTGGCGTCTTTTCCGGTATAGCCCAACGTTCTTTACCCGCGGTTTCAACCAATTCATTGATTGCCTTAATCACCGTCTGTTGTGCATCAAATCCAAATTTGACCGCGCCCAACGTGGTTGCTTCGTCCAATTCGCCAATTTCAGATTCAACCATTAACACACCGTCTTTGGTTGCCGCAACCACCAAATCCATTTCTGAATCTTCGACCATTTTTTTCGACGGATTTAATATATATTTGCCATCCATATATCCGACACGTGCCGCACCAATTGGGCCAGCAAACGGAACACCTGATAATGCCAACGCCGCAGATGATGCAATCATTGCCAAAATATCAGGTTGATTTTTGCGGTCGTATGAAAACACCTGGGCGATAACCTGGACCTTGTTTTTAAATGTTTCCGGAAATAATGGACGAATGGGTCTGTCAATAAGGCGCGCAATCAATGTTTCGCCCATTGATGCCTTGCCTTCGCGGCGGTCACGCGACCCCGGAATACGACCGGCGGACGCAAATTTTTCCTGGTAATCAACGGTTAGTGGGAAAAAATCCTGGCCTTCGACCGCCGTTTTTTCGGCGCAAACCGTTGCCAATACCATTGTGCCACCCATTGTCGCCATAACCGAACCGTTTGCCTGTTTTGCGAAACGCCCAGTTTCCAGACGCAATGTTTCATCACCATATTTTATTTCAACTGTCACCGGGTTGTTTAGGCGCACGTCGCCCCCATCTTTTTTATTATTTATTAAACCAAACAACATATTTTCCTCCGTTTCTATTGGTTTGTTAGACATCACTGCGAAGAAAAATCATTCGTCATTGCATTCTGGGATAAAACCGATACAAATGCAAAAATGAACAATTTCTTCTTCGCCACCGTGGGGCATTATAGCCATATATTTATCGGTTTGCAAATTTTTTTATACAAAAACGCCGGGCACGCCCGGCGAATAATACATAGAATAAATTTATTTACGCAGACCCAATTTCTTAATCAATTCTTCGTATTCTGATTGATTGCGTTTTTTAATATAGGCCAATAGTTTTTTACGACGATTAACCATCATCAGCAAACCACGGCGCGAATGTTGGTCTTTGTGATTCAATTTCATGTGTTCGGTCAGGTTGTTGATACGTTCGGTCAGAACCGCAACCTGGGATTCTACGGAACCGCCATTGTCGTTTTCACCGTGTTTAAACGCATTGATAATTTCAATCTTTTTTTCTTTGGTTATGGACATTATATTTTTCCTTTTGTTTTTTAAATTGTTCGTTTTGGGCGCAGCAACCCACCGCTAACCGTACCAATTCCAACAAATTTATCGTCAGAATAAACCCGGTATAAACCCATTACCGCCCCCGTTTCAATAAAGCCACCGTTGCGATATACCACGCATTGGCGCCCATCCAGATTCAGAACCGGAATGTCCCCCAGTCCAAAATCAACCGGTGCCAGGTATTGCCTGACATCGTCGCCATTATTAAACACTTTTTCCAAAAAATCAAGTGTTAGCGCATTTTTTATTGTAAATCCAGTCGATTGTGTGCGCCGTATCATATCAACCGTTGCCAATGTACCGCAACGCGCCGCAATATCGCGCGCAACACTGCGCACATAGGTTCCCGGCGAACACGACATTACAAAATTCCAATGTTTATTATCAATTTCCAATAATTCCAATGAATATATATCAACCGTACGCGGTGGAATGTCTGCCGTATGCCCGGTGCGTGCAATTTCGTATGCACGACGTCCGTCAATATGCACGGCGCTAAACATCGGGGGGATTTGGAAAATGCGACCAACAAATTCATGTAACACAGACCGTACCATGTCAGGTGTGGGTATAATATTATTGCGCACCGTTTCGCGCCCGGTGATGTCCAATGTATCGGTTTCAAATCCAAACTGTACAGAAAACAGATATTCTTTGGTTTTGTCGCGCACATCTTCGATAAACGGAATCATTTTTGTCGCGTTGCCCAGTGCAATTGGTAACACCCCCGTTGCCATTGGGTCCAATGTACCAATATGCCCATGTTTACGTGTGCCAAAGATATGCGCAACACGCCCAGATGCCGTTTTTGAAAACAGTCTATCGGGTTTATCCAAAATAATCCATCCGTCATTCATGGCGCAATCAACCAAACAATGATAATTGTGATTTTGGGGATTTAATATTTGATTTGTCGTGGTTTGATGTCCCGTTCGATTCGTGCGTAACGCGATTGTGGGACGTGGTGTTATTTGTTGTGCCTGATTCTAATCCCGCCAGTACATCCGATGCGCGCGCCACAACCGATTCGGGCATGCCTGCCATTTCCGCCACGTGTATTCCGTACGACCGATTCGCAATTCCCGACACAATACGGTGCATAAACACAATATCGTTGTTATGTTCGCGTACATCAATCGTTAGGCACGATACATTTTGCAAATTACCACCATAATCCGCAACCAGTCCTGTTAATTCATGATAATGTGTCGCAAACAACGTGCGCGCGCCCAATCCATCCAGGTATTCCAGTACTGCCTGGGCAATGGCCATACCGTCCCACGTTGCGGTGCCACGACCAATTTCGTCAAAAATAATAAACGATTTTGAAGTTGCGCGACGTAAAATATTGGCGGTTTCCGCCATTTCAACCATAAATGTTGATTGCCCCGCCGCCAGATTATCCGACGCGCCAACACGGCTAAACAGTTGGTCACAAATGCCAATTGTCGCGGACGTGGCTGGCACAAATGACCCCATGTGTGCCAACACAACCAGTAACGCATTCTGACGCAGGTATGTCGATTTTCCCGCCATATTTGGGCCCGTCAACAACGCAACCGATTTCGCATTCAGATTACAATCGTTTTTTACAAAATTGTCACCATGTTCGCGTAACGCCATTTCTATGACCGGATGGCGACCGCCAACAATGTCAAATTGCGCATCGTTTGTTATGTTGGGGCGTGTCCATTCCCATCGGGCGGCACACGTTGCCAACGAATACCACACGTCTAAATCCGCACACACATCGGCCGCAAACATTAAATCGTCGGCTGCCACGCGAATTTGCTCTATTAATGAATTAATTATTGTTTGTTCAATTGCCGCCGCGCGTTCGGATGCACTGCGAATATCGTTGTCCAGTTCAATAAGGCGCGTTGTTGTAAAGCGCATATTGCCCGCCATAGTTTGTCGATGTATAAAACCTGATTCTGGTCGCGTTAAAACATCGGCGCGCGCAGATGGGACTTCTATGAAATAGCCCAACACGTTGTTATATTTTATTTTTAGCGTGTTTCTTCCGGTTTGTGTGGCATATTCCGCCTGAAGTCCGGCAATTGTTTCCTTGCCACCGTGGGATAATCCGCGCACCCGGTCCAGTCCCGCATCAAACCCATCGCGTATCACACCGCCATCACGGAAAAATGTTGGCAATTCATCAACCAATGCCCGAACCAATACCAACGCCAATTCATCATGTGTCTTTATTTCGCCCAGGCGTGTCCCCATATCCGTATTTAACCGCGTGCCTGCCATTTTTAGATTCGGCAATGCCACCAAAAAATCTGCAACGCCACGCATATCGCGCGGGGTGCCGCGCCCCGCCAACAACCGGGACAGTGCGCGCCCAACATCCGGCAACGCGGCCAACATATCCCCAACCATCGCACGAATATCAGAATTTAAAACCATGTGGGAAATATGCCCCTGGCGGGTTCGAATTTCCGCCGCATCACCAGACAGTGTTCGCAAATAAGACCGTAACTTTCGTCCGCCCGCCGCCGTACGCGTATTATCCAACACATCCATCAGACATCGTCCGCCGTCGTTTATTGGTGCATCGATTTCAAGACTTTTCCATGTGGCCGAATCAATCAAAACCTGGGTCCCGGATTTAAATTCGTATGGCGCACGGAATGTTAACGCCGCCCCACGTTGGGTATTAAACAAATACCCCGCCATTAGCCCAATTGCGCCATTAGATGCCGCGATGTCGCCACGAACACCATCGGAAAACACACAAGATATTATCACATCAATATCGGTACGCCGATATATCTTGTCAAATACGGGTGTTGTTTTAAAAGCATCACGAATACGTAAAATCGTTTTATTTTCTGCATCCAATGATGGATAAATAATTTCGGCCGGGGCAATACGAACCAAATCGTCAATGATATCCGTACTGCGCCCAATAAAGAACTCGCCTGTTGATATATCGCATCCCGCCATATCAAACATACCCGCGCCACACGGCATTATGGCAACCAAAAAATTCGAATTTTTCGGGGTCAATAAATTTTCGTCGGTCAATGTTCCCGGTGTTAAAACACGTGTAATTTTTCGTTCGATAAATTTATGTCCACGTTCTTTGGCCTGGGCCGGGGTTTCCATCTGTTCGACCAGTGCGACATTAAATCCCGCCCGAACCAGCCGTCCAAAATAATTATCCGACGCATGCCACGGAATCCCACACATGGGGATATTGACCCCATCGGCGTCGGTGCCGCGCGCCGTCAATACCAGCCCCAATTTTTCGCTTATGATTTTTGCATCATCAAAGAAGGATTCATAAAAATCGCCCAATCTAAACATCAACAACGCATCGGGATTTTCCGCCTTGAAATCCACGTATTGTTGCATTACCGGGGACAGTTTATTTTTTTCCGCCACGGACGTCACCTTTACGCGTTTGGTGTTGTTATCTTTAATGTTTCGATTTTTAATTCGGCCTCTTTCAACAACTGTTCGCAATAGGCTTTTAGTTTAATACCCTGTTCATACGCGGCAACCGAATCCGCCAGGGGCAATTCACCCGATTCCATTTTTTTAACCAATTCGGTCAGTTGTTTATATGCCTCTTCAAAAGATAATTTTTCTGAATCCATGTTTAAATCCTTTGTTGCAAAACAAGATACAAAATAAAAATTCAATATTCCAGAAAAAAACACCCAATCGGGTGTTTTTTTACTTCGACAAACCCATTCTTTGAAAATCGCTTATAACCATTAAATTGTACTGTTGTGTCTCATCAAAATCTTTCAAGATTTTCTTTATGCCGGCATCTTTAATTTGTTCTGCGGTTTTGTTTTTGTATATACTATAATCGAATCCACCACGAGCATTCTTTCTACGCTCCAATTCTATAATATCGCCACGTTGAACACCGTATTTTCGGGTGTCATATGAATCCAAACACATTTCAATAGTTTTCCAGACAGGACTATAACACTGAATAATTGTATCACTACGTACTTCAGTTATCACACTGTAAACAATCGCATCCTGCCGGTCCGATTCTATAAAATTTTTAACCTGTTCGCCTTTTGGGGTGGCAAAATATGATTCGACATCTTTATTTGTCATAATTCATCCTTATTTTGTGGGCTTTGCCGGTGCAATAACAATTGACTTGGTGCGTTCGTCCGGTTTGGAACGACTTTCCAGTGCGCCACGGTCACCAATTAATGCAATCACACGCGCAAACAATGCCGGTACCGAATCGCGCCCAATTGCCAAAACACGGCGATTACCCTTGGTCATGACCGATATTTTA
The DNA here is from genome assembly GCA_947165555.1 of uncultured Pseudomonadota bacterium. GTDB lineage: Bacteria > Pseudomonadota > Alphaproteobacteria > Rs-D84 > Rs-D84 > Enterousia. Next base: position 12,049 of record CAMVAR010000003.1, read on the forward strand.
ACCTTGTCCCCACCGTCCAGAAATTCGAAAACTTTTTTCAATTTTATTTGCAAATCATTTTCTTCGATAAAAGGTTTTATCCAAACCTCTTTCATTTCCACCGTTTTTTGTTTCTTTTTCGCCTCAGATGCGCGTTTTTTCTGGTCGTATTTAAATTTTCCAAAATCCATTATTTTTACAACGGGCGGGGTTGCCGTACCATTTAATTCTACCAAATCCAATCCCGCATCGGCGGCCATGGCCAACGCATTCGATGTTGGCATTACCCCAAGGTTTTGTCCATCACCACTTATAACCTGGACGGTTTTTGCGAATATTCTGTTGTTTATCCGCGGTCCCATATCGCGGCGATTATCACGGGTGCTAGAGTTTTTAATTGTAGGCTCCTTTTTAATATTTCTGCGTCAAGTATTAAACATTTCTAGATATTTTTCAACATATTTTGTACGTTTTGTAAAACGGTCCATACATCTGATTTTGCGGCTGGTTTTAGCATCAAATAATTTGGATGATAAATCGGATAAACCATAATGTCATTAGATGTGCGTACCGGCACGCCATGCGCCCGCATCAGGTCAATGCCGGCAATTTTGGCCGCCGCCAGTGTGCCAATCGTTAAAATTATACGTGGCGATATTAACTCTATGAATTTATTAACAAATGGTCGTGCCAATTCTAACTCGTTGGTTGTGGGCGACCGTCCACCCGGTGTACGCCAAAAAATCAATGGCGATATTGATACGGTATCTCGTCCCATACCGATTGCGTATAACATTTTATCTATCATTTCGCCCGCCGCCCCCGATAGTATATTCCCGGACGCATCATCGTCACTGGACGGGATGTCAGTAATTATCATCATCGGTCCGGGATTTTGTGGAACATGCGGTAACACCGTATTTGATGCACCGGCACGCAACGGATGATTAAATTCTTGTATCATGCGCATTAATGTTTCGATTGTGCCCGGGCGCAACGCCATGGCGGTTGCCGTTTCAACATCAACCGTTGTCATTGGTGATATTGGTGGTACAACTGTTGATGTTACACGGGTTCGGGCCGAATCGATCTCCCGCCCTATATTTGACCTGGGTACAATTTCACCGGCCAATTCTGACAATTCCCATTTGACACCGGCCATAACTAAATCTTGTAAATCTGTATTCATGTTTGGCAAATCCTTTTTTGGCTGATTTGTTTTATCTTGATTTTTGATTTATTTTGTTATAGACTAGACCACGAGTAACAGAAACTCAAGGGAGTATTTTCATGAAAATAAAAAACTTTGCTTTATTGGCGGGTGCGGCCGGGTTACTGGCGGCATGCGGTTCTTCGAAGGTTACAAACACAAATAACCTGCCCGAAGATATTAACAACCAACGTGTATTCTTTGCGTTTAATTCCGCAGAGATTTCAAATGCGGCCCACGATAACCTGATGGGCCAGGCATTATACATGAAGGCCAACAAAGATGTTAAGGTTCAGATTGCTGGTAACTGCGACGAACGCGGTTCAACGGAATACAACCTTGCATTGGGTGCGCGTCGTGCAAACGCGGCAAAACGCGTATTGGTTGACGAAGGTATCGATGCGAAACGTATTTCCACCATTTCCTATGGTAAAGAACGCCCATTGGTCAAAGGTACCGGCGAAGACGTTTGGAAATTCAATCGTAACGCAACAACAACTGTTAAATAATATTTACCAGTGTTGAAAATTCAAAAACGCCCGTTTGGGCGTTTTTTTAGTGTTTGGAGTGGTATTTTTGATGTTTTTTGCCGGGTTGTTTTTCCGGCTTTTTTGGAAAAAAATGCAAAAAAGGCCGGGAATTTTGTTATTATTTTTTGCCGGTAATTTTATCAACAATCTCGGCCAGGTGTGTGCGCGTCGTGAACGAAATTACAATTTGCCCCGCCCCACCCCGTCGTTCGGTTATTTTAACACGCGACATCAACGCATGGCCAATACGTTTTGTCATATCGTTTATTTCCGATTCGTTCATAGATTTATCGGCGTATGCACGCGCACGCGCGGCACGTGGGGCGCGTTTTACTTTCTTTTCTGTATCCGCAACCGATAAACCGCCCGCAATAATTTCTTGTGCCAATTTTTCCGGGTCATCGGCAACCGCAATCGTGCGCGCATGTGATGCGGATAATTCGCCCTGCTCTACCATTTTCTTAACAGATGCCGGCAACGCATTCAGCAGAAAAAGCGATCAAATATAACTTTACGATTTGCCAATAAGCCGTTCTTCTGCTCTCATGTATTATTTGCATTTTATAATCA
>CAMVAR010000004.1 GCA_947165555.1 uncultured Pseudomonadota bacterium
TGCGATATGTGCATTTGCCACTTTCCGTCAATTGTAAAATATTTTCTGGTTTTACATCTGTATCCGCAGAATGCAAAACATTATGGATATTTTTCTTGGTTGCCGGCAACAATTGGTTTATAACGGCAACTGCGCCTTGAACACGCGCCGCCCATTTGTCTGGCGTGGCAAGCAATATTTCCACATTTGTTTTCAAATCGTCCAATTCCAGCGCAACAGATACAGCAGAATCCAACCCGGATGTTAATGTATCAGCAGTATCCTGGATTCCATCCACAATTTGTGACAAATTATCAACGATTGCAGATGCCACAGATGATACAGTTGATACGGATTCTGCAACATAATCCGCAGATAATTTCAAAAATTCTGTGGCGGACGCAATATTTAATGTACCTGCAATGGATGCCAGTCGATCCACCAATGCGGATGTTATCATTGGTGCCGGTTGTGCGCCGGATTCCACAAATGTTATTGTAAATTCGGATTCGTATATTTTTAATGATTCATGAACATTATACCCATCAACGCAAACGGTGTATTTTTTGCCGTTTGGATGCACCAATTCCCCCGGGCCGCGCAAATCCAACGCATCTTGCAGACGGGTTGTGCGTTTTCGCCAATCTTTGCCATTTACAAATGCGGTCAATTGGATTTTATATGCTTTGCGCCCCAAATCTTCGGTCATTGGCGTGTTAGATCCGGGGTATTCATGTGTTTCCAAACGCCGTCCAGATTCATAAGTATCATCGCGAACATCAAATTCCACCCCACGAAACGATGCTTTTCTGTTATATTTTTTGAAATCCGTCATTGTATTGTCCCCCCATTTGCCCCACGATAAATTTCCAGATCAAGATTTGTATCACGTGACACAGTATCAATTCGTGTCATTGCCGGCACATTATCGAACCGGACATTAATGTCGGCACTTTGCCGGATACCGCCCGATGTTGCAATCTGTATTTGCGAATCCGCCAATGGCGATATTTGCAAACTTGACGATGTTCCCGGCGAATATTTTGGTCTTTCTATTAACCCTTGGTCGGCCATCCAATTATTCGCAGATTCTTTCTGTTCCACGGTTAATTCGGGGCCGGCGAATAAATTTGCGACCCATTTTGCCGCATCCACGATTCCAACCAATATATCTTCTATTTTTTTTAATGGCCAAATTAATGTTAACGCCAATTTTTTCAATCCATCAAACACCCCTTTTAAATATGGGTATTTTTCAATCATTTTTTGGAACCATGAATCTATATCTTTCCAATAATAAATTAGTGCCGCCATACCGACCCCCAATGCAATTACCCCGGCAACAATCCATGTAATCGGGCACGACCATAATGCCGCATTAAAAAGCCCCATGACCACCGCCAGATTCTTGATTGCGCCACCCAGTTTTATAATATTCAATATCAATCCGGCGGCTTTGCCAATAAACAAGGCATAGACAAGACCAGAATACTCAGAAAACAATTTAATTAATGGTGCCATAATTGTCGCAATGCTTTTTAATACATTGAATAACTTGGTTCCCCATTCAATAACCCGATCGGCTATTAATTCTTTGTTTTGGCTTATCCATTCGGAAATCTTGTTCACCACCGGGGTTAAAACCGGCAACACCTTGTTCATTATGGTGTAACCGACCCCTTCAAACGCCTTGCGTACCCGGACAACGGCACGCCCCCATTCGTCCGCCGCCGCGCCACCGTCCGCGGTTACTATACCGAACTTTTCCGCCTCGGCCTCAAAACGTGCCATGGCGTCCGCACCGGCATTGCCCAATGAAATTAACGCCTGGCCCGATTTTCCAAATGCGGCGGTTGCCAAATATGCTTTTTGTTGGGCCGTGCCGGCCTTGTTTATTGCATCCATCATTAACCGGAATGCGGATTCATTATCCTTGGCGGCGCGTAATTGCCGCAACAATGCGGGGTTTGTTTTGTTTAATCTGCTGTACAGGGTGCCGGTATTATTCCGCAATTCACCCATTGTTTTGGACAAAATCTGTAATGATTTATCAAACTGTTCGGTCGTCACATCGTTTTGTTCGGCGGCATACCGTAATTTTTGGTACGATTCAACGTTAAGACCACCGACATTTGCCATCGTGTTCACATCACCCGCCGTGTTCGCCATTTTATTTAATGCCACCACCGCCGCCGTTGCCGCGCCACCAAATGTGGTTACGATGCCCCGGGCGGAACGGGCAACATTGCCCGCCGCAGATTGCACACTTTTTAATGCACCCTCGAACTTTTTGAATTTATAAGTCAGCGATTCCAGCGTTTTAGATGCCAGGTCTTTTGCCGAAATCTCAACTTCTTTTTTAACCTTTGTTGCCACGGCTCATTTCCTTTGCTTGTTTTTCTGACAAATCGCCAATTTGATCATACAGCCAATTTAATTCCGTCAACGGCATATTTAATAATTCCGTTGGCGACAAATGAACATAAAACACCAATTCTGCTACGCGGCACTCGGCATTTCCGGTGTCGCATTCCCGAAAAAAGTAATAATTCTCATTGCGGCATCGACAAAATCTTCAACCGACAATTTATCAATGTCACCATCGGTCAAATTAGACAATGCAACCAAATATTTGGCACAAACATCCATATTCATACCGGCATCGCCATCGGCACCTATTGCAATTGGCATGCCCAGTTTTCGAACATCGCGTGTTGTTGGTTCGCGTAATTCAATTGTATCTGTGTCAGTATCCAATACTTTTATTGTTTTTTTTAATTTGATTTTTATTGTCATAATTTGACCCTTTTTGTTTTAATTATGGTTATTTTGTTCTGCGTGCGGCGGTTGGAGAATGGAATTCAACAGTTGCACGACCGTCTTGGTCGATTTCCAATGGATCGCCAATGTATGCACAATTAAAGTATGTGTATTGGCGCGTTCCATCCAATAAATCCAAAACGATTGTCGCATCAGTCACATTTTCGATGCCCGCCAATGGCAATTCGTCCAAATCAATCAACTGTAATGAAATCTTGGCGACCGCCGGTGTTTCGGTATAACCCGCGACACCGGATTTACCGATGCTGTCTTCGCGGGTGGCGTTCCCCAGTGTGTAACTGTATGAATCGCCAATCCATTTTTTCTTGCCGTCAATATAAATCGTTGCTTTTCCTGCGATTTGTTTCATATTTTCCCCCTGTGGTTAAAAGTTTAATCTGAATTCAACCAATGCCGCGAATATCAGCAATTGATTTACCAAATCTGGCGCAAGGTATGTATTTACACGATTTACGTTCGTGCTGTCGCGTTCAACAATCAGTGCTTGTGCAAACAATTCTTCATTTTCGCAAACAACTGGTGGTTCCACGCACATTTCGTGATAACAAGCCACGGTTTCGGCTTTCAAAATACCGGGGGTCACAACGGCATTATCTGTGCCGGCATAACCATCGTCCGCCAATTTATAATCTGGGTATTTGCTGGTGATTCTGCTGCGTAATTTACGGACAATGTATTGCAATGTGTACATTGTGTTTGTTTCACGATATGAAACATCGGCTTCGCCTGCGCGATTTCTTTGATATGTGGTCACAATGCGTTCAATCTGGAATGCGCTTTCGGTGAAACGGAATGTTGAAATACCGTTGCCCAACAATGTGTTACGGGTTGCTTTGTCCCAACGATTTGCTTCGGTTGGCATATAAACGCCAGTAATTTCAGTAAATGTCACAGGACGGGCAGGGTCATTGATGTATGCCAATGCAATACGCGCAACGGCCGCCGCCAAGATTTCATCCGCCAATTGACGTGCGCCTTGGATACCGAATATCGTATTGTGTTGGTCGTTACGCGCATTACCAAATGTTTGGCATGCAGATGCCGTGCCTTGCAAAATCGACCATGCGTGGCCATAAATTTGCTGATCATCGGACCAACGACCGACCGTATCGTTCATGAAATCGCGGATAACATTCAAATTTGTTGTATCACAGAATGGGTTTATAATGAAATCGTATTCACGATCACCCAAAACAGCGATTTTTTCTGTCAAATCTGGGTCGCCGGCACCGGATGCAAATGGTGTGATTGTTGGTGTGATACCTGCCGGGGTTTCTTCACCCGCATCTGCACCATTCATGTTAATTTCAATCATAATGCCGTTGCCCCATGCACCTTTGGCTGTTGCGGTCAGTGTGATTTCACCGCCGGATGCCGATGCGGCACATGGCAACATTGTATTGGCATTAATTAATGTGGCGGCGGCTGTTGCAATACTGGATGCGGTATCGCCACTGGCCACAGGAACTTGGACCCGGGTTGCGTTGATATATAACTGCAATATTCCGTCAGCTGTTGCAGTACCAGCCAGGGTCAACTTACCGGTCGCTGCAACGCCGGCGGAATTTTCTTTTACTGGCAAAATCCACAATTCTGTTGATGTGTTATTTGCGCGGAATTTCAAATAATCGCGGTGACACATTGAACCACGGCCACATTTTGCAATTACCGTTGCTTCATCTGTTGCAAAAAACGGTGTTTCATCATCTGTTGTTGCCAAACCGATTATCAATGCACGACCAGAATTTGAAAAAATATTGGCCGCACGATTGGATATTTCGGCATGAAATAATGGAATTTTTGTGTTGCTTGGCACATTCTTAAAGTTCATCTTTTTCCCCTTTATTTGTTCAATTCTGTGATAACGATGGCTTTTAATTCGTCCAATTTCTTTTTTTCGTCTAACATATCGGCAAATTCATCGCCAAATTTTTCGGCCGCAAATGAAATTACTTCTTTTTTAGATTTGAAACCGGAAACAAGTTCTTCATCGGTTGGTTGGTTGGATTCGGTTTCTGCATTTTCATCGGCACGCAAAACCTCGTTATAACGCAAACGATTGACCCAATACGGATTCAAAATTACAAAACGTCCAGATTCAGGCAAAAAATCATGATGTGCCGGATCATATACTTTGACCGGTTGTCCATCTATTTTTTGTTCTGGGTTTGGTTTCAAAAATACTCTTGCTGGCATTTGTATCACCTTTTTGTTTAATTGTTTTGTTCTGGCCCTGATTCAGATGTTTTGTCTGAATCATTTTCTGACCATGGTCCGGGCAGATTTGTTGTTTGTGCCAATTCTGCATTTCCCATGGCAAATGTGTTGGCCAGTTTCATGAATTTGTCTAACTCTGGCCGCCATTGCGCGGCTGGCATTTCACGAATTTCGATTTGATATTCAATTATCGCACCGCCCTCGCGAACTTTGGATGTGTATCCGGTTCCGTCATCAATTTGTGTGCTGCGGGACCGAATTGTGCCAAATTTGCGGAACCGTTCATCTGCGCCATATTCCAGGGTCCATTGAACCGCTTCGCACATCTGGTTAATTGTTTCGCCCCAATTTTTGTGATTGGATGCGTAAAATATAATAATCTGTAATGTGATGGTGTCTTCCATTAGTGCCGCATTTGCCGCAGATGAAATATTTTCTGAATCTTGGCGCAAACATTTAACGTTTATTGCCTTGATTCTGGTCGAATCTGGGTCAAAGGCGCGAGAATCTGAATTTAACGATAACGCATCAAAGTTTTCATCACACATTTTATAGATGCCAATTTCCGCATCCATATTGTTGGATAATATGTCAAATGTTATATCAATCAATTCCTGTCGTTTCAACATTTGTTATATCCTTTAATCCGCACGTCAATTCAATACCATCATCTGTGGGCCGGCGATATATTCTGAATGTACCGACATCTGGAACCGTCACTGTATCGCCATGTGTTGGTTCCCGGACCCCTAAATCTGCAAAATCAGATTTACGAAATCCAATCTGGATTTCCGTTGATTCCATTGGAATCCCAGAACCAGACATTGTATTCATAATTCCGTTTGCGTTATATATACCGCGCACCGTAATCGTCTTGGCTGAATCTGCGAATGTCACCGCAACAGGAACACCGTGCGTTTGCGTCAGCGTTCCCATCGCAGCATTTATCGCAGAATCAACCAATGACCGCATTGCCACGCCTCAATTTAGCTGTTGCTTTTGGTGACGCGGATCAGCACATCCGGTTTGTTGCAGATTGGCAACGGATTTGTTTCCGCGCGAACCACAACCTTGTCTTCGCCATCTTGTTTTTCATAAGATTGGGTCAGATATTTTTCTTTACCCTCTTCGTTGGCGAATTCCAACAAATCTGCTGGTGCAAAATACATTTTGAATGTATTGCGTGTACCCAACGGTAATGCGATTGCTTCGCCTGCTGGGATAAACGGAACCTTGGTGCCATTTACAGTGACACTGCCGGCATATTTCACGAACACCAGGTTTTGGAATTCAAAACCATCGCGCAAATCGTTGATTAATGGGTTTGGACCGGTTTCACGATTTTTATACAGGTCAAAGATTGTTTTATTCTTTAACATCGCTGTCCAGAATTCTGGGCTGCAAAGTACCAATGTCGCATCCTTGGTTTCGTCACCCAATGCTATATCAATTGCGGTATCCAATGCATCGGCTGTGCCAATAACATCGCCATTTGCGCCAAAATTGAAATCAACAGTTTTCTGCGTTTTGCCAAATGCCTTGAACAAATCGACAATTTCGTTACCATCGGCATCAACAACCTTGCCTTGCAATGCCTTGGATATCAAGAATTCGTGTGTTAATTCCATTGTATCGTTCAATGGACGTGCTTTTTTGGCAATTGCGCTTTCCAGGTTTTCCAAAGAACGTGTGGATGTATCGACAACATTCTGCAAATCTTGGGCTGTTACATAATCTTTGCGTTTAAAGTTTGGCAATGTAACCGTAACCGCTTTGTGCGAACGTGGTTTTTGGGTACTGGATGGACCGCCACGTGATGTCTGTGGCATAACGGAAATTTCGCCCTCGGAAACATCCAAAACAACTGATGTTGTATTGATGCCCTCTTTGTTAAAAAGTCCCATGCTTTTCAACTTGCGCCATACTTTTGGATTGCGGTTAACCGCTTCTGTCAATGTCGCCGCTGAAAATTTATCGTTTTGTAATAAAGTTATAACATTTTCAATAGACATATTTTATTCCTTTGGTTGTTATTTTGTGGATGCAATAATGCCTGCGGCTTCTAACAATCCCAATGCTGTCGCTTTTTGGTTGTCCGTATAATCTGTTGGCCATACCAATTGATCGCGCAATACGCGTGCATGGCGGAACACACAATATGCACCATGTACCAAATCTTCGTTTGCCGGAACAATCACTTGATCCAACAAAACTGCGGCCGGTACATCGGAACCATCGGATGTTTCACCGTCACCCAAAATGGTCAATGGTGTGTATTTGCCTGATGCTGTTACTTTACCCAAAACAGTCCCCGCAGGAATAATCTGTTGGGTTTCTTTACCCAAAATAACCGGGTCAAATGTATCCGATTCAACACGGCTGTATTCTGGTCTGTCAATTACAACTATTTTCGACATATTTTTTTCCTTTCTTGTTACAGCCGCGCTGAAAAACTTTTCACGTTGTCTTCGTGTGTTTCTTCGCGACTTGGTTCTACTGTGGCCCTGGTATTGATCACATCTTGTGTTTCACGCGATGCAACCAAATTCTTGCTGAATTCATCTGGCGTTATGCCGTCTGCAATTGCTTTGGCTAATACAGATGCATTCACATTGGCGGTTGTCGCCAAATTTGATAATGCGGCAACGCGTGCGCGTTCATCGGCGACTGCGTTTACGCGAATTTCTTCTGCGTTTTCCACTGCTGGTGTTTCAACATTTGAACCCGCTGGTGTTTCGACAGGTTCTGGTGCCGGTGTTTCAACCGCAACTGGTGCGACATCTTCTTCCGCGCCCGTGGCAACCACGTCTTCTGCTTTTGTACCATTTTCTTTCATGGTGATTCCCCCTTGGTCTTTGGTTAAAAAACTCATAAAATCATCAAATGTGGCAAATGTGCCGTCAATCATCCGGCGATCCAATGCTTCACGCCCAGAAAACACTGCGCCTTTGCCAAAATTTGATTTCACAAAATCTGTTGTCACACCACGATTTGTCGCCAACATTTCAATAAATTGGCCGTTAATCGAATTGATGCGATCCAAATAACTTTGCATACCCTCGGGTGTGGTTGGGTCTGCGTTTTTCATTGGTGAATCTGATGCAACAATTTGAATATATTTGACACCATTGCCGTCTGGTTCTTCTTGGTGCGATGCGATAATCATTGTTCCGACACTGCCGATTTCGGCGGCGGGATTTGCATAAATCTGTTTGCATGCAGATGCCAAACCGTACGCTGCGGATGCCGCCATTGAACCAACCCACCCATAAATCGGTTTTTTTGCACCCATTTTGCGAATGTATGCCGCCATTTCAAACATTTCAGACGATGAACCGCCGGGGCTGTCAAAATCCAAAACAATATTTGCCACGGTTTCGTCGTTTATGGCGTTTTTCAAATCTTCCATAATCCATTCGTATGAATTATATCCGGCAAGCAATTCCGCAAACGACAAATGATTAACCAATGGACCCGTTATACCCAAAATGGCGGTATTGCCAATTTTGCGCACAAATGTTTCACGGTTGATTTTCATCTGGTCTTCGGACAAAACCGATAATGTTTTGTCGTTGCGATTTTGCATTGCTTCAATCGCACCCGGTAACATCAATAAAACTTTGCTTTTGTTTTTCATCTTAACCCCATTATATTTTGTGGCCCTGTATGATTTTTACGCAAAAAATCAAGCATCATCGGCGACATCATTGCCAAATTGCTTTTCAATTGTGCGTTCTGCTGCAATCTGTGCCTGTAATTCCGCAAAATCACGCCCACGGGCGGCAGCAGCGATTGTTCTGGTAGATATACCGGCATTGATTTCCGCGGCAACCGCGTTGATTTCCTGCAACGGATTGATATATTTCCAACCCGGTGCCTGCCAATTGATTGCCCTGTAATATGCTTTGTTGTTTGCGTAATCTGATATTTTCAAGATTCCGGACAAAACTGCTTGGTCAAACCATTTGTTCCATACAAATCTTTTGACTTTTTTGATAAATTCTTCTTGATCAACGCCAAATTTAATTTCTTCCAAATTTTTGGCAACACGAATACCGGAATATGAATTACCTCGCAAATCGCCAGAATATGTTTCGTACGACAAACCTAATGCTTTGGCGGCGGTACGATTTTTGCCGGCAACGTATGCATCATAATTTGGATCAGATTCTGCGACTTTGGTTACTTCCAATTTTTCGCCTGGATACAAATGCACCACAGACCCTTTGTTGATAACGGCTGGATCTGTTCCCATCGTTTGTGGCGCAGTTGTCATGCCACTTTCTGCTGAAAATGTATTAATGTCATTGCCCAGTTCCGACATAACAGATGAATCTGTGGATTGGATGGTCGCGTATGTTGCGGACGAATTCTTTTTGCGTTCCAATTCGTTTTCTTCGTAAATCATCAAATCGCGCATCTGCATTTGACCGGCATACGCACGGGGGGACCCGCGAACCTGACCGGCACGCGACCGTTTAAAATAATGGCAAACCTCGTCTGCGGGGACGCGGATTCGATCCAAATTTTTATTCAAAACAGCCGCGTCTGTTGGATTATTCTTGAAAAAGTGATACGCGGTGATTTTACCTTTACTATCAAATTCAATACCAGCAACGATTTTTCCGCCATTTTCCAAACTTTCATTGTATGAATGGTCCAGACATTCGGATTCTATTACTTGGAATTGAATTGGCACGACCAATCCGGCGGACATTGGCATATAAATTACTCGCAAAAAAACTTCGCCGGCTTCGTCCCTTTCGCGAACCAGTATCCTGTCCATGCTGTCCAGGTCAAAACCGTCATAATCTGCATCCAAAATCCATTCGTTCCACAAATCTTTAATCTGTTCGCGCAATTTTTCATCTTTGCACATTGGAATTCCACGAATGCCTTTGCCGATGACATTGGCCCCGCGGGTGTCATAACCATCGTCTAATTCTGGTATTTTACGGGTGATGTCGCGCGAATATGCTCTTATACGGCTGAATCCGCCGATAATATTTGCGTTTGGGCCACCATTCCGGGGCGAATATAATCTTTGTGCGCCACCATTACTGCCACCGGTATTAAACAATGGTTCTAATGAAACCGCACGCCCCAGGGCAGTGTATGCCTTGCCCAGCACAGAAAACAAAGTTTTTGGTTTTTTATTCATTTTTATACCATTCGTTCAACCATCACAACGCGCACGCGCCGACCGGACATTTTGTCCAGTTTTGCTTCCATTTGCTCTATTTCAGTTGATAATTCTGCCAAACTGTGGAATTCAACGGTCTTGCCGTTATGTGTAACGCGTTTTGCACCTGTGCGCTTGATTGCGTACAGTGCGGCCAAATATTCTTGGATTTGTTCTTTTGTCATACCCAAATTATGATTTATTGGATAATCCGTTTTTTACGCAAAAAAACTATTTTAATGGTGCGGCTTTACCAAACACAAAATTTGGACTTTGTTGCTGTGGTTGCACTGCGGTTGGGGCAGGTTCCGGATATTTTTCACCGGCGAAACGAACTTGCATCTTACGATAAATGGCGGTTGGATTCAAACCCTCCATCAGTAAATGCGAAAACAGGGCAATATTATATGTCCAAAGGTCGAATAATTCGTTACGTTTTGCGCCTGGCTTTTTACCCCATTCGCGCTTTTTGCGCCCGCGCACCCATCGGGTCTTAACTTCTTCGGCGACCATTTCCTCGCAATCAATCTGGTCATAATTCATATTAATGTGAATGGATCCGGCTTGATCTAGTGGCAACCGTAACCGCCCATAATATTCTGTACGCGCCGCATCAACCCCGATGTTTATAAAACGCACCGCACGTCCTTTGGCTTTGGTTGATGCCTGTTTTTCCCACATTGGCATATCTTGCCGCCCGGCAACACCCTTGATACCCCAAACGCGCCGCCCCATATGCGCCGCCACAAACATTTCAACCCGCGTTGGCAGGTAACCCGTATCGATGACCATAGCATAAATTGGCATTTGGTTGCATAATTCGTGCGGGATTGGTGTATTTAATTGGCGGTCTAATTCATCCCATACATTCGTTCCGGTTGGGTCGCCATGAATAACCGTACGTCCCATGCCGTATGCCCGGCGGTGTTGGTCCCAACCCACAATCTGCATTTCCAAACGGTCAATCTGAACGTCAACCGCCGCCGTTGCACAGATGATGTCACGTGGCAAAATGTCGCCATAATTTTCGCGGCGCGCCATTAAATCAACATCATCTGCGCGTTCGCCTTTCTCTTCCCATGGTTCCGCCAAAATGGTGTTTGTAAATACTATTAAATCATTGATATTGCCGGTTGCCTTGAATTCTTCATTGGCGGCCAAAAATTCGCGTACATGACTGGATAATGATACAAATGTCGAATACAGTGAATTTATCCAGAATGATGCATGCCCCGAAAATGGCGCGGTTGCCCGCCAAACACCTTTGCTCACCGCAATTTTGCGTTCGGATTCGGTCCAGTGATGTTCGCATTCTTCGTTTTCGCATTGAATATATGCTGATTCTGGTATGTGATTTCCGCGTTCATCTTGGACCCACCGGACATTTTCCCATTGTAATAATTGCAACCGACCGCATTTTGGACACGGCACATAAAACCGCCGTTGGTCGCCATCCAAATATGATTTATGAATCTGCGATGCACCCATAATACTGGGGCTGGATACTTTGATTATTTTCCGGTTTGGAAAGTTTGACGTGCGCCTTTCCGCTAATTTTTCGGGGCTGCCCTCACGCCCGGCGGACATTGGGTATTTATCAATTTCGTCTTCAATCAGATACCGAATTGGCAACGATGCCAAATCTGTGGGCGATTGTGCACCAATAAATGTAATTGACCCACCAAGGAAATCTTTGTTGGTTTTGGTATTCGCACTGTCACGCGATTTTGCGACCGATACTTTGTCACGAATTGCATCACAATTTGCCACCATGTCGTCAAATCGCTTTGAAAACTTTTCTGTTGCGCCATCTGTCGGGTACATACACATAACCGGTGCCGGATCGTAATCAATGGCACACCCGATGCAATTTAATTCGATTTCGGTTTTACCCAACTGCGTTCCCGCCATAACGGTGATTTTTTCCACATCTGGGTTGGTCCAACAATCCATAATTTCGCGGGTATATTCGCTACGCGCTGTTACCCATGGCCCCGCCTCGGCGGCGTATTTTGTGGATAAAACACGATTCCGGTCTGCCCATTCGGACACGGTCGTTTTTGGCGGCATTTTCATGCCGGCCAAAAGACCCGCAAAAAACGCATTGCGCCCGGCGGTGTCGAAATCTGCCTTGTTAAAATTATCAGTATTTTCAGGCAATTCTACCCCCCCCCCAAGAATTTGGTTTAACTCTATCAATTCCGCCAAACTGATATTATTCGGGTTCATTTAAGACCCCCGAATATGTGCGCGATTACATCCACGGTCCAACCGTTGCCCAATGCTTTGTAGCGCTGCGAATCTGATACCCCCCCCCGTCCATCCATCTGGCAACGTTTGCAACCTTTCGCATTCCACCGGGGTTAATTTGCGAATATACCCCTCGACCAAAACTCCATGTCTATCCTGCGCGGTCAGTGTATAAAATTTTTGACTCTCATTAAATCTTTGCTCATTTTGTCGTTTTTCGACCCTGTCCGGTGTGATACAACCAAATAATAAATGGTTGTTTTGTTCCCACGAATTTGATGTTATTGTTGGCATTTTTGATTCATTGTCTATACTGTCGTTCCTTGCCCCATGCCCGCGTTTAACGACCCCAATTAAATATTGCCCCATTTTTGCTGCGCCGCCGCCGGCTTCGCCGCATAATGTAACGGCTTTATCATGTATGTAATAAACTCTGTTTGCCTGTGAATCTTTGCCAAAATAACCAACTTTGCCTTTGGCAACCTCTTTATCCAAAATTTCCAATGTTTTATCAAATGGCACCATATACTTGTTTAACCAATCAAACATATATGGAACATTACCGCCACCCATACCCATTGCCGCCGTCAATGTGGTCGATTTTTCTGCACCCGTTATATCTTGTGCCTTGCTACCAAATGACCGATGTGCGTGTTCAAAATTGCGTGCATTCATCAATGATTTTTCTGGAATATCATTAAATTCATGCAAAATATCTTTTAATAAAATGTCTTTGTCTTTCGGTATGGTCACATTTGGAATATTCGTCCAATACAACCGCTTGCGGTTTTGTGCTGATACCAATGATGAATTTATTTCGATTGGTTGAACCCCCAATTGTTCTGATATAATATCCTGGAATTCTTTTTTCATCTTGACGTTTTCCAGTAAAAAATACTTTGGTTTTATCTTTTTTACAGCCCGCACAAATTCAAAAAATAATTTGCTTCGTGGGTCATTAAAGTTTAATTGCTTGCCGGCAAAACTGAATCCTTGGCAAGGACTTCCGCCAATTACCAAATCAACATCCAATAATTCCAGGTAATTCAACTTTGTCACATCGCCCAATTGAATTGTGTCCGGGTAATTTTTCTGTGCAATTTGTATTGCATATTTATCAATTTCGGATGCATAGTATTTTTCAACGGGTATTCCGGCGCGTTCTAATGCCAATCTTCCACAAGATATGCCGTCAAATAATGATAATACTTTCATCATTTCCCCCCTTTCTTTTTGCCGCAATGCATGCATTCACGACGCAAATGCCACCATGACCATTTATAAACATGCAGTCCACAACAGCATTTCAGCCGTTGTTTCCTGATTTCTTCCATCCTTTGTATCTCTTTAATCCAAAACCATCGCATGTTATTCACCTTTCATTTGTTCTAATGCTTCGCGGATTTCCGCAATAACGTTTTCAATTTCCCGCATCAGATATTCGCGATTTGCTTTTTGCTCTGTTTCGTGTGTCACGACCGGGTCGGCACGACTG
>CAMVAR010000005.1 GCA_947165555.1 uncultured Pseudomonadota bacterium
TTTTTCCGCCGGCCCCGTCGCATCCCATTCCGACGGCGAATTTTTATATGTAAAAGTGTATCAAAAACCAAGGTTTTTTATATACACCCCGAATGGAAAAATCAAAATTTATAACATGTTGTTTTTACAAAAAAACAAAAATTTAATTTTTTTAAAAAACTGGTTGATTTTAAACCTTGGTTTAAATTGTACCACCAATATTCGATTAATCGGGGGAAATACCGGTTGTTATGGGACCGAACCGGATTCCTGTCCATATTCTTGATTGTGCTATCATTTTTATGACCGCACGTCCAACGAAAACCGCGCACTTACATGCGCGGTTTTGTAAATATCGTACACACTTTACATAACATGTTGACCATATTGCCAAAGCATTTATAACAATTTGGCCCACACGGTTCCTAGTTCAATACCTTGGCAACTTCATCTGCCAGGTTATCTTCACGTTTTTCAATGCCTTCGCCCAAGACAAAGTACGCAAAGCCGGCCAATTTGCCACCGACCTCATCCAAAACTTGTTTAACGGTCTTTGACGGATCCATAACAAACGGCTGTTCTTCTAATACAGATTCGCCATAATATTTCTGGATACGACCATTAACCATCTTTTCGACAATATTTTCCGGTTTGCCCGCGGTTGCACCAGATTCAATGAAAACCTTTTTCTCGCGTTCGACAGCGGCCGGGTTGACATCGGCAATTGTCATAAATTCCGGCTTGTTTGCGGCAATATGCATCGCAATTTTTGGGCCAATTTCGGCAATCTTATCAGAATCACCATCAATGGCAACCGCCACACCAATCTGCCCCATGCCCGGCACCAACGCATTGTGTATATAACTGAAAATATGTTGTCCGGAAACACTTGCAATACGGCGCAGATTCATATTTTCACCAATTGTTGCGATTGTCGCGGCAATATCTTCGCGTACCGCATTCAACGTCGCATCAAAATCACCCGACAATTCCAATGCCTTGGACGCAACATCGGCAACCAACTTTTGAAATTTATCGTTTTTGGCGACAAAATCCGTCTCGGCATTCAATTCCACGACACAGCCCATATTATCGCATTTTACCACGGTAACCAGTCCCGATGCCGCAACACGCCCGGCCTTGGACGCGGCCTTGACAATTCCCTTTTGACGTAACCAATCGGCCGCCGCTTCGATATCGCCATTGTTTTCCACCAGTGCCTTTTTACAATCCATCATACCGGCCGATGTTTTTTCACGCAGTTCTTGAATTAATTTTGCGGTAATTTCTGCCATAATTTCCTCCTTGGTTTATTTTATTTAATATATTGATACAAAACCTAAAACACTCTGGGCGTCCAAGTAATTGGATGCCCACGGATAAAATTGTAAATATTACTTTTCGGCTTTATCGGCCAATTTTTCACGACGCTCTGCACGTGCCGCAGATGTTTTAGACCGTTGTTTCATTTCTTTATCTTTCATTTCATCTTCCAACGCGTCATTTTCATCGTCCATTGATGCCTCTACCTTTTTGCCGGCCGCGCCGCCCAGGCGTTTTTCAATACCGGACAAAATTGCATCAACGAATAAATCGCAATACAGTTGTGTCGCGCGTGTCGCATCATCATTACCCGGCACCGGATAGTCAACCATTTCCGGATTCGCATTCGTATCACAAATTGCAATTGTTGGAATATCCAAATTTTTGGCTTCGCGAACCGCGTTCATTTCGCGCGGTACGTCAATAACTATCATAACCTGGGGCACACCGTGCATATCTAAAATACCGCCGAAAATATCACGCAGTTTTGTAACTTCTTTGGTCATAACCCCAACTTCTTTCTTGGTCAGTCCCAATTTGTCGGCATTTTCAATGTCCGCTTCCATCTTTTTCAGACGACGAATAGATTGTGAAACGGTTGTCCAATTGGTCAACATACCACCCAACCAACGATTATTTACATAAAATTGACCACAACGTTCGGCCGCATCTTTGACGATGTCTTTGGCCTGGTGCTTGGTGGCGACAAATAAAACCTTGCCCCCGGCGGCGGCAATAGCCTCTAGTGCAATCAACGCACGATGTAACAACGGTGCGGTTTTATTCAAATTAATAATGTGAATTTTATCTTTGACCCCATAAACGTACGGTGTCATTAATGGATTCCAACGACGGGTATGATGCCCAAAATGAACACCGGCCTCCATCAATTGTTGCATAGTAAATTTTGGCAATGCCATGATATATCCTTTTGTTTTTTCTGTTATTATCCTCACCACTTTGGGCCGTATAAAACCAGTTTCCCGGACAGAAAACCCCATTTGTGGTTGTGTTCTTCGCGCCCAATTTGTTTGAACACGTGCCCGCATAATACGCCAAAAAAACGACAAATGCAAGCAAAATAATGATGTTCGGCATAAAATCACACAATAAATGTTTCATATAAAAAAAACTTGTTTTTTGAAATTTATACATTTAAGATAACACTGGTCGATAGGAAACAGGAGAAATTCAAAAAATGGCAAAATCTGTGGCACGGTTTTGGTCGCGTGCAACGCGTCTTGTTTGCATAATTATTGCAACATGCGTATTTGTAACACTATCTTTGTACTGGATAAAATCTAATGACGAAAATATATCACGCGCCGATTTAGATTTTAACACGCCCATATCGGCAAACTTTACCGACGATAATTACACCACGTTATCAAATAACATCCCAGATGTGAATAATAACCGTGCAATTGGCGCGCCGGACAAATTGATAATAACATACGATATTACATCCGGCCCAAACAATCCGGTGTTTAATACGACGCTAACCCCATCTGATTTGGCCGCAAACATCAAATTCAGTCCCGCCATTCGTGGTAAATGGTCTTTTTCTGGTCCATACGATTTGATATTTAGTCCCGAACAAAATTGGCCGGCAAACACCAGATTCGATGTAAAATTGGGTAAACACCTGTTTTCGTCCGACGTAATACCATCGCGCGATAAATTTTCATTTAAAACCGCACCAATTTCGGCAGATTTAAATTTATTCAATATTTATTCCACCCCCAGTGGCGACCGCACCGTGATTGGTGTCGCCGTCATATCATTCAACGAACCCATACAAACCCAAGATTTTAAAGACAAGGTTTCGATGCGACTGGACGGACGTAATTTGGAATTTGATGTACAATTTGACCGATATATGCGTACCGTCATCATAAAAACTGTCCCGATAAAGGTAACCGCGCATCCCCAAACATTGCGTTTAAAAATCAATTCTATTTATGATTCTGCAAACAATTCACGCACATCGAAAATAACCGCCAAAACGGTTATTGATTCTGCGAATAATTTTTTCAAAGTATCTGATTTATCTACAATAACCGCCGATGATTCCGCGGGCATTCCGCAACAATTAATATTGGTAAATATGACCGCATCTGCACGCACAAATACAGATTGGCCAAAATATATCGATGCGTATTTATTACCGCGCATGTATCAAAACGATTCTGACAATGATTTTCACACATGGGCGCGTGACGAAGTAACCCCAGAAATTATACAAAAATCTGAAAAACTAACATTAACCCCGGTTAATTTCGTAAATCCGGCCGGCACATATCAATACGCATTTTCATACGATGTATCCGACGACGTACCACGATATATATACATAAAAATAAAATCAGATATTCATTCTGATAATGGTTTTGTTACCCAAAACGCGACGGACATGGTTTTACCGGTCGCCTATCCCGCACGCAGCGTAAAAATTGTTGGTGGGGGTGCGTTACTATCCATGGCCGGGGATAAAAATCTGGCCATTGTGGCACGCGGTGGTGTTGATACGGCATTTATTGATATTGCCAAGGTTGAATCACGCGAAATCAATCACTTGATTACACAAACATATAATCTCTTTTCAAAACTTGAATACCACAATCAATGGACATTTAACTCATACGATATGTCAGTTATTTTTCATAAAAAAATTCCGTTCGCCAACACATCCAAGAAACATGTAAATTACGCCGCATTAAATCTTGGTGAATATTTGGACCGCACCCCGAACGACAAGACCGGCATATTTATAATAAAAACCGGCGCAGATGAAGTCAGCGCTGAAAATGCCGACGCACGTCTGATTTTACTAACCGATTTAGGCATCATACGCAAAATCAATCTTGATAACACATCAATGATATTTGTATCATACCTATCAACCGGGGCGCCGGCATCGGATACCGATGTAACCGTGTTGGGACGCAATGGTTATCCAATCTGGGCGGGGACAACAAATTCTGACGGCGTTGTGAACATACCACATTTTTCGTTGTCTGAATACAGAAATGAAAAAGAACCGGTTGCCATTGTCGCACGCCATGACATGGATGTATCATTTATTCCATATAACGCCGATTATGAACAACGTACTGAATTTTCTAAATTTGATGTCGGTGGCGCATACGCATCAAATACAACGTCATTACGAACATTTGTTTTTTCCGACCGCGGAATATACGCCCCCGGCGAATCTGTTGTAATTGGTGCAATTGTTGAAAACGGCAATTTCAGCGGTCTTGCCGGAATCCCGGTAAAGATGGAGATATTCGACAGTCGTGGTCGCATTGTTTTCGAACGCAAGATATCATTGCCATCCGACGGCATGTTTGATGCCACATATAAAACATCCCCGGATACCCCCCTGGGCCAGTATGAAATTAATATATATTCACTAAATGGGCGCGGCAAAGTCCAAGACACAATCGGCACCACAACATTTATGGTCCAAGAATTTATTCCCGACACAATGAAAATCGTGGCAAATATTGACACTGAAACACCGGTCACCGGATGGATATCACCGGACAATATTCGTGCAAATATTTCGTTAAATAACATGTACGGTACGCCCGCCACAAATCGTCGAATTTCTGGAACGGCAACACTGCGCCCATTTGATTTTACTTTCACAGAATATGCAAATTACAAATTTACATCTAACTTTATTTCCGATGGCGCGGCATCGGGAAACTTTGCCCGCATTAACCAAACATATTCTATTGATTTACCCGACATACGTACCGACGAAAATGGCAACGCAACAATGTCCATTGATTTCAATCGCGAAATTCCCACCGGCACATATATTTTGACAACACAAATAAATGGTTTTGAACCCGGCGACGGGGCCAGCATTCAAACAACACTTAAAACCCGTGTGTCGAATCTGGATTATCTGGTTGGTTATCACACAGATTCTGATTTAGATTATGTTGCCCGCAATACCAAGGCCAAGATTAAATTAATTGCGTTGGATAATAACGCCAACAAAACAACCGCCAACAATTTAAACGTACGCGTTATCAAACGTGAAAATTTAACCAGTTTAATCAAAGACTACAACAATCTGTATAAATATAAAACCATTACAAACGATAAGATTATGCGTCAATCGCAAATTACGATACCAATCAACGGCATTGAACTGGATTTGAACACGGCGACCGGCGGTACATATTTTTTGCAAATTTTAGATACGCGCAATAATATTTTGGCCAACATTGAATATTTTGTTGCATCAAATGAAAATGTTACAACCGCCCCCGAAACGCGTGCAGAATTGCAAATCAAATTAAACGCAATTGAATATACCCCCGGGCAAGAAATAAATATTGGAATTACGGCACCATATGCCGGCACCGGCCTTATTACCATTGAACGCGACCGTGTATATGCCTACAAATGGTTTAATGCGAAAACGACATCATCGGTCCAGAGCATTACCCTGCCCGACGATTTCCAAGGTACCGGATACATAAATGTATCTTTTGTCCGCGATATCAACAGTCGCGATATTTACACTACGCCATACGCATACGCGGTTGCGCCATTCAGGACGAAAATCGACCATCATCATGTCAAAATCGATTTGACCACACCACCAATCATTCATGATAATAAATTAACGATTGAATATAAAACCAACAAAGATGCGCGCATCATGATTTTTGCCATCAATACCGGTATTATCCAGGTGGCCAAATATCAAATTCCGAACCCATTACAACACTTTTTTCAAAAGGCCGCGCTTCAGGTCCAAACATCACAAATATTATCATTATTATTACCCGAATATAATGTATTACGTGAAGTGGCAAAAACTGGTGGCGGTGATTACGATATGGACTCTGGTGGCATTGACACGCCATTGACCAATCCATTTGCGCGCAAAAATTTACCGCCTGTCGCATTTTATTCCGGCATTATCGATACAGCGGCGAATACATCCAAGAATATAACATTTGATATTCCCGAATATTTCAATGGCGAACTTAGTGTCTACGCCGTGGCCGCGTCAAATGGCGCAGTTGGGGGGGCGCGCACACACAGTCTTGTTCAATCACCTGTTATAATTTCCATGGTAACACCACGTTTTGTTGCCCCATCCGATAAATTTACGATAAACACGATTGTATCAAATTTGGCACCGGAATCTGGCAACGATGCCACCGCAAAAAACACAATAACAACAACGGGGAATCTGATAGTAACATTACCGGAATCCGATATCATATCCGTACCAAAAAACACCGAAAAATTATGGCAATTTAATGTATCGGCAACCGACGCACCGGGTGTTGCCACATTGGGTGTTACGACACGCTTGGCCGATGGAAATGATAATATTGTGGCAACCCGAACGACCACATCAGACATATCAATCCGTCCAACAACTTTATTAACACACAACATCAAAACCGGCATCGTAAATTCCACCACAACCAATCTGCGCAATATTGAAACAGATATGTATTCGGCGATGCAAACCCAAAAATTATATATTTCTGCATCACCATCTATATTGACACGTCCGATGTTTGAATACCTGGCTGACTATAACTTTTCATGCACAGAGCAATTGATATCGCGCACAATACCATACGCAATACTGGGCAACGACGCATTACTGGGCATTACCACGGCCGACGCAGTCGAAAACATAGACGCAGCAATAAAAACATTAACAAATCGTCAAAATGGAGATGGCTCATTTGGGATGTGGACGTCCGGCACCCCGGGCACAGAAAACATTTCTAGCAACACGACAACATTTGTAACGGCGTATGCGATAAACTTTCTTGGGATTGCGCGCCGCGGCGGATACAATGTGCCACAATCAATATTGACCCGCGGCATGGATTTCTTGCGCAGTTTTGCATCCCAACCAACGACATCCGAATCTGACGCCTATGCCAAGGCATTAACCATATATACATTATCACAAAATGATTATGTCACCACCAGTTACATTGACCTGTTGTTGGAATATTTAAATGAACACTTGCCAAATTGGGAATCGGGTCCAATTGGCCCATACATTGCCGCATCTTATAAAATGTTAAAGCAAACAGAACGGGCCGACACATTGATTGCAAAATACAAACCCGGCAATGATTACAAAAATATTGATATGCCGTTTATCAATGGAATTACGAATGACGCAATTTATACTTTCATTTTGCGCAGATATTTTGACCGCCCACAATCCACAATTGCCAAAAACATTCAAAACTATATTAATGCCGGCAATTACGATTCCATGACCGCGGCGGCAATTATTATGGGATATGCCGATGCAACACCACGCTCAGAAACCCCCGACATTAGTATATTCGCAAACGACGCACAAATTACAACACGTGAAATTGGTACGGCCATTGTTGCCGAAATCCCGATAAACACCCCGCGTTTGCGCATCAATTGCCCAACATGCAATTCCACAACCAACCCAATGTTTTACACATTTATCCAAACGGGGTTCCCGCGCACAGTTGATTCGCACACAAACGGCATTGAAATTACACGTGAATATTTTGATATCAACGGCAATCGCATTACATCGGCCCGCATCGGCGACATGGTCGATGTAAAAATCACGGCCCGCACACGTGGTGGCACAGATTTTATATCAAACGGCGTAATTATTGATTTATTGCCGGGTGGATTAACCCCAATATCGGATTCTTTGACCGGCGACATGGAATTTGGTGAAATCCGCGAAGACCGTGTATTAATATATACATCACTGGACCGAACACCGACAACATTTTCATATCGCGCCCAGTTATCTGTGGCGGGAACATTTGCAATTCCACCGATTACGGCACACGACATGAATAATTCTGGGATTGTGGCGACCGGCAAACATGGCAAATTGACGGTTTCAAATGCAATGGATGACTAGTTCACATCGCGGACGTAACAATATAATTCGCATTGTAATAATTTATGCGATATTGGTTGTCATATATTGGATTATTCGCATCACGCTTGTTCCGGCACTGTTAAACAAGACCGATTTTTCACGCGCCTATTATGATCGCAATGGGGAATTGATGCGATTAACATTGACCAACGATGACAAATACCGCATTTACACCCCAATTACATCGGTCAGCCCACATATCATAAACGCAATCATTTTATATGAAGACAAACATTTTTGGCATCATCACGGAATAAACATTGTTTCCATACTGCGCGCGGCACGACAATATATATCGCGCACCCCCCACCCAATTGGTGCATCAACCATCACAATGCAGGTCGCCCGCATGCGTTATAATATCCCCAGCAAGACACCACTAGGAAAAATTCAACAAATTGCATTGGCGATATACATTGATTTATTTTATTCAAAATCCGAAATCTTGGACGCATATCTAAACCTTGCGCCATTTGGTGGTAATATCGAAGGCATCGGTGCCGCATCAACAATATATTTTGGTAAATCCGCCGGAACATTATCAAAAATAGAATCCATCACATTGGCAACGATTCCGCAAAATCCGACAAAACGCGGACTGAATACGAAATCTGGGATGACAAACATGGCCAAGATGCGCCGGGCCTTGGCCGCCCAATGGGTGGCCAAATATCCATCCGACACGGATATGATACAATTGGCTGATATGCCATTGCATGCAACCGGCACCACAGATTTGCCATTTTTGGCACCACATTTTATTGATAACATGAACAGACAAAATATCGGCACCCCAAAACCAGAATTACGCACAACATTGGACATAAAATTACAATCGATGATAATGCAAAAATTAAATTCGCAAATTTCATCGCGCCGGGTCCGCGGGGTCAATAATGCGGCGGCAAT
Source organism: uncultured Pseudomonadota bacterium (assembly GCA_947165555.1). Lineage (GTDB taxonomy): Bacteria > Pseudomonadota > Alphaproteobacteria > Rs-D84 > Rs-D84 > Enterousia. Next base: position 9,161 of record CAMVAR010000005.1, read on the forward strand.
TTTAATAAATTATAAAACGATGGAAACATTGGCATACATTGGTTCGGCGGATTATTTTAATCGTGAAATATTTGGCGAAAACGACGGTGTTCGCGCCCGTCGCAGTCCGGGTTCCACACTAAAACCATTGATTTACACGGCGGCGGCCGACATGGGTTTGATACACGGCATGACATTATTAAAAGACACACAAATAAACTTTGGCGTTTATGCGCCTGAAAATGCCGACAACGATTTTTACGGTCCGGTGCTGGCGCGCGACGCATTAACACATTCGCGTAATATTCCGGCAATAAACCTGGTGCGGGAAATTGGGATAAAAAATTTTTATAATCTGTTACAACGGTCCGGGGTATCAAACCTGCGTCCGATGGATTATTATGGTATTTCGGTTGCCCTGGGCGGGGCCGAGGTTTCTATGCTTGAACTGGCTGACATATATGCAACGATGGCCAATTTGGGCGAACGTCATGCGATAAAAATGCTGTTATCCGATGACGATAAAATCATCGACAATATTTTATCACCCGAAGCATATTTTTTAACCCTGGACATGTTGGCACACCAATCGACCCCAACCCGAAAAATACCATTTACCAAAAACAACAAACCAATATTGCGTCATTACTGGAAAACGGGTACATCATCATCATATCGTGACGCATGGACGGCGGGCATATTTGGCGATTTTGTATTGATTGTATGGGTCGGCAATTTTGACGGCACGCCAAACAACGCATTTAGTGGTGCAAAAACGGCGGCCCCGATATACTTTGCAATTGCCGACACGGTTCAAAACTATTACGCATCCATCGGCATGCCGATTCATAATAATAATTTTTTACGTTCTGATTTAAATATTATAACCACAGAATTTTGCACAATCGGTGGCGGTTTGGCGGGAACATATTGTCCCCAAAAAACAACCGGATATTTTATTCCGGGAAAATCCCCAATAACACGTAACACGGTCCATCGCATGATTGCCATAGATAATAGAACCGGTCTGCGGGCATGCACGGCGGACCCGACAACCACACATGGGGCGGTATATGAATTTTGGGACCCTGAATATATCGACATGTTTCGTCGTGCAGGCATCCATCGGCCCACCCCACCGGCATTTATGCCCGGTTGCACAATTATTGAATACATCGACCCGGACACCGCACCAATTATCGTATCACCCGGTGCCGACACAAAATTGGTAATCACATCAAACAATGATTTTGAACCGGTCGGTTTTATTGCCCTGGGCGCACACCCAGACACCGAAATTCACTGGTTTTTAAATAACACACCATTGGGAACAACAAAAACCGGTACGGCATTAAAATACAACGTTAAAATGGGCGATTATACCCTGCGCGCGATTGATTCAGACGGTGCCACATCAGAAATAAAATTCACCGTGATTAAATAAAGCGCCCAACGTAAATGTTCCGGTTTTATCGATATATGTTACGCTAGTTTTCGGCCGACAGGCGTCATCGGACGATTCACCATCTGTTATTGTTTCCATATTATGTTCACATGTTTGTTTACATCCATCCGGAACACCATTATTCCAAAGGGGATATTCAATGTTACACCCGACAGAATAATAAGGTTTTGAAACATCAACGCATTTGCATGCGAGATAATCAGTGTTGTTCAATGTATTTTTATAACAAGTAAAGTTATCAAACGCTTCACCTAACCCAACTATCTGTGGGCTTTTTCCTTCGCCACAAGCAGTACAATAATACAACTGGATACCGCTATAATTTATTTTGTATCCTGATGCGGCATTTCCGCTAATCGTCGCAGCCGATTTATGAACTGTTCCTGTACAATCCCTTTCGTATTTTGTTATATTCAAATTTTCACGCAACAACAAACAATCTGTTACATCCCAGGTATAATTCTCAGTATCCCATTCGGCAACACCTGTTTGATTCGATTTAACAAAATTACCATCCGCCCAAAATAAGGCGGTATCACCCACTATATCAAATTCTGAACACGATTTTTCATTAGAAACGCATCCAAGACCACCATTTATCTTTTCCGCATGCACTTCAACCGGTGTATCACTCGTATGACTTTCTGTACAGATATTCTTACCATTGTAAAAAAGGGTGCACGCCCAATCCTGACTTGGGTTTAAATTACTACAGGTAAATTTTCTATAACATGCATCAATTGTCACCTTACCACCATCCGATTTAGGGAAATTTACCCCATCTTTGGAAACCCCATTACACGCCTTACACTCGTATCCCGGTTGCGACAACATACCGGCATTACAGCTTGCATTATAATGATTTTCCGAACATTCCAACATACCACCCGGCGTGCACGCCACCGCCGGCAACCCACACACAATTGCCCAACCAAAAAAAACACCAATAAAACCAACAAAATGTTTAAACATATTCCCCCTTTTCGTGCGGTACACAAAACACCCATGCGTATATCATAGAACGCACCCATACCCCCGCGCAAGGGAAAAATTTTACCCATCAAAATTTAATTTATATTATGTCTTTATCCACCCCCACTATCATTGCAAATGGAATTTCCCAATGTAAAACACCCGGTTTTATCACAATATCGCCGTGTTTCATCAACCTTGCAATCTGTGGCCGATGTCGCGCCATTGGCCACTGTCCCCATTCCATCATCGCAGGTTTGTTCACACTCCGCAACGCCCAATTCACCCGTGTCTTTGCTAAAATCAATTTCGCAACCCGGTGCATAATTCGGTTTTTTAACCTGGTTACGGCATGCAATTACCCCCCAATTATCATCAACATCCGGCGGTCGTGTATAATAATTTCCTCCATAGCCCGATGTTGGCGAAACGACAATATCGGGCAAATAGCCGGGGGCGCATTGACCACAATAGGCCCGCCCCACACTGTATTTAATCATGGCCTGTACCGAATCCACATACCTATTAGCCTCATCAACCATGGCCTGCATGGTAAATTTCGTACACTTTAAATCTTCAATATATTTATCTGATACATGATATGTACACCCACCAACATTCCACTTATTTATTTCCCAGTATGCCGAACCAGATGGGTCCCCGTCCCCAAGCAACCAGGCAGGTTTGGAGAAATTTTTACATGGCATTTCGTTTGTATAACATGTTTCTCCTTCTGTATGGCAAACATTTGGGGTTGCCATATACTGTGTTACGCCATTGGACAATTTGCACAATTGATATTTATCACAGCTGATGATATCGCCACATTTTTGTTTTATAAGCTTACATTTATTCCCCGACGGAACCCATCCTGGACATTCATCTGTAAAAGTATCACAATGACAAATAACATCACTACACGGACAACATTGGTCACCACCCTGACATTGACCATCATTTGGCTCAAATCCTACGGGACAGTCATCAGCCGCCTCATACGAGCAACACTGGCCCAATGAAAATTTTGGAAAAAAACCAACAAAAACAACCACCGCGATGGTAATTAAAATACAATGGCCGCCAGGCCTATTTCTCTCTCTCTCTCTCTTTCTCTCTCTAGAGTTCTGCGGGTTTCATCGTGTTTGAACATTTCCTTTTCCCATTTATGTGGCCATTTTATCCCATGGGTGGGATTAAATCAATACTAAAAAAAATATTTTTCCATAAAAAATCTTCGCCCCCCCGTCCGTGTTCGCGCCCCCCTCCATAGAGGGGAACTAACCACACAGACGGGATACCGGCGTTCGCCGGGGCGCGACAATATTAATATAAACCAAATTTTGTTATATAATTAAACGACAAACCGATGATAAAATTACTGCCGTAATGTTCGGCATCACGCGCCCGGGCCAGGCGATATTGCACATACGGACCAAACGTAAAATCCCCCCACAAATTTGTATCCATGCGCCCCGTCACACTTAAATCGCGTTCCAAATCGGTTCCAACATATTCCGAATAATCCAGGTATTCACGATAATATCCATCGGTTGACAATTTTACACCATCGCGAATTTCATATTCCAAACGCCACCCCAATTCCAATGCTAATTTGCTGACCTGGTTATGACCGTATGTGAAATCATATTCATACACGCCCGCCAAATACAGCGTTTTAACAATTGGCGAATCAAACAACGATATACCCGCCATACCACGCAAAACCTTTAACCGATTATCTGAATCATTTGCCGGTTCAAATTCCGTTTCGTACGCGGCACGCACCATCGGCCCCAACTTAAATGAATCAAAATCCCATAACGCATAATTCAAATTACTGGTCGCCAATATCTTATCGGCACTTTCATTGGTTGTCTGTGGCGCATTATACGGTTTTAATGTTGTTTTACCATATTCCATAAACAAACTGTTGTCCCAATTAAACCGGTTATGCGTATATTCCAACGCGGTATCAAATACCCCCTTGATAAACTCTTGGGAATCGGCCCCCAGTGCGGAAATAGGCGAATTTTGATATTCAGCCGAATGCCGCACGTCGGTTTTAGATAAATCCAATCCGATACGCCGAATGTTTAAAATTAATTCTTTGCCCGACAAATCAACATCACCCGCGGATGCGACCAACGGCACAATTGCGGCAATCACCGCCAACGATAGTTTTTTCATTTTTTACCCCTTTCCGTTCTCAATAAGGAATCTTCACTTTTTC
>CAMVAR010000006.1 GCA_947165555.1 uncultured Pseudomonadota bacterium
GACCCACGCGTAGGCTTTGTCGCAACAAAGCGTACATTTAAATTGGCCGTTCAACGCAATCGTGCAAAACGAATGTTGCGTGACTGGGTCAGATTTCATTCTGATATGATGTTATCAGAATATGATTATATTTTTATTGCGCGCCCGTCAATTCTTGGGGCAACCCGCGACATGGGACGCGACGCATTGGGGCGGGCATTGCAACATATATCGCGTAAATATGCATCAAAAAAAAAGAAAAATGTTAAACAAAATTCTTGATTTACCACGACGGGTGGGTGTTTACCTTATAAATTTATACCAGGCGTTAATATCGCCGATTATCGGGGGGCGGGAAACATGTCGTTTTACCCCAACATGCAGCGAATATACCAAAATCGCCATCAAACGTTACGGTCTGGCCCGCGGGACACTGATGGGATTGCGCCGAATATTACGCTGTCGGCCGGGTGGTGGGTTTGGATTTGACCCTGTTCCTTGACAATGTTTGGTTTTATGTTAAAATCGTGTCATCAAGGACAAAGAATTTTTACAAAAGGATTAAGATATGTCATTTCGTTCAACCGTAGAATCTATGTCGAAAATTATGGATGATATGGGAATAACAGAATTAGACTTGGAACGTCAATTTTTATTTGGTGTATATCGCAAACATATACACTTATCAAAACAATCGGGCGCAACGGTCGCAATGCCGGCGTTTCCAACATCAGATAATGCAAAACAAACAAACAGTGAGCCGGCCGCCGCATCTGTGTCGGGGTACGCGTTGAAATCGCCAATGGTTGGTGTTGCATACCTGGCCCCGGAACCGGGCGCAAAACCATTTACCAAGGTTGGCGCATCGATTAAGGCCGGCGATACCGTTATATTGGTAGAAGCCATGAAAACATTTAATCCAATTAAATCTGACAAAGACGGGGTCGTCAAAGAAATACTGGTTGCCGATGGCCAGGCGGTCGAATTTGACCAACCATTAATCATTATTGAATAAAAAATAAAATGCCAAAGATTAAAAAAGTTTTAATTGCCAATCGCGGGGAAATTGCGTTGCGAATAATTCGCGCGTGTCGCGATATGGGAATACGTACGGTTGCGGTGTATTCAACCATTGACCGTAATGCAATGCATGTACAATTGGCGGACGAATCTGTGTGTATTGGACCGGGACCATCACGCGATTCGTATCTGAATGAATCTGCGATATTGACGGCGGCACTGTTGACGAACGCCGATGCAATTCACCCCGGTTATGGATTTTTATCGGAACGCGCCGATTTCGTACACAAGGTGGAACAACATGGGCTTATATGGATTGGCCCCGATGCCGCGATGATAAATAAAATGGGGGACAAGGTTAACGCAAAAAAAACCGCAATTGAATGCGGTTTGCCGGTTGTACCCGGTTCTGATGGTGCCGTTGATACATTGGAAGACGCACTGAAATGGGGCGAAAAAATCGGGTACCCTGTTATGTTAAAGGCCGCCGCCGGTGGTGGCGGGCGCGGTATGCGCCCTGTGATGGACGCAACACAAATGCCCGAAGCGTTCGAAATCACCAAGAACGAAGCGCGCAGTGGGTTCGGTGACGATACGTTGTATATAGAAAAACTGCTGTTGCATCCGCGCCATATTGAATTTCAGGTTTTGGGCGACAAACATGGCAATGTTGTGATTTTTGGGGAACGCGATTGTTCGTTGCAACGTAAAAATCAAAAGGTTATGGAAGAATGCCCGGCGGCGGCACTGAACCAGAAACAACGCGACGATATGATTGAAATTTGTAAAACGGCCGCAAAAAAAATGGGATACACAAACGCCGGAACGTTTGAATTCATGTATGAAAATGGGGAATTTTATTTCTTGGAAATGAATACCCGACTTCAGGTGGAACACCCGGTTACAGAAATGGTTTATGGGGTTGATTTGGTTCGCGAACAGATTCGCGTCGCCGCCGGCGAAAAACTGGGCTATACCCAGGCAAACGTTGTCCCACATGGACATGCAATTGAATTTCGCATAAATGCCGAAGACCCGGAAACATTCGTTCCATGCCCCGGACAAATAACTCTTTATGCGCCATCGGGCGGATTGGGTGTGCGTGTGGATAGCGCGGTTTACACCGGATATACGATTCCGCCAACGTACGATTCGATGATTGCAAAATTAATCGTACATGCCCAATCACGGTCTGCATGTATTATGCGTGCGGAACGCGCGTTGGACGAATTTGTTATCGAAGGTGTAAAAACGACGATTCCATTACAAAAAAAGTTGTTGAACAACCGCGATGTGCGCACGTTAAACTTTGATAACCATTGGTTAGAAGGTTTTTTATCCAAAGAAAATAAAAAGAAATAAATTAAAAACCGGTTATGCCGGTTTTTAATTTGAAAAAATATATTGTTATTGGTATAATGTAAATGTTCCTTGGAACGGGGACGGGGTGTGACAACCCTTTATTCAGGCGTCAGAAAAGACGAAAAAACTCCAACCGCATAAATGTGCGGTTTTGTTTAACAAATTAAAATGGAGTATGACGATGAACAAACAAAAAACAAAATATTGCACAATTTCGGCAATATTGGCATGCGGATATATGATTGCAATGTAACATATTATGCCCACAAAATTTTGTGGGCAAATTTCTAATAATATCTTGGTCGAATCACCGTGTGGTGGGACGTACTAATTTATTTGCATCAATGCTTTTACTTGCTATAATTGTGGCGTAACATAACCAAAGGATATGATTATGTCATCAATTCTTGTATTCCCCGGCCAGGGTTCCCAGGCCGTTGGTATGGGACGCGATTTGTATGAAAATAATGCGGCCGCACGCGCGGTCTTTGACGAAGTGGACGATGCGTTGAACCAGAAATTGTCCGACATTATCTTTGACGGTCCAATGGAAGATTTAACATTGACAACAAATGTGCAACCGGCGATTATGGCGACATCTATTGCGATGTTGCGTGCGTCGGATATTCCATTGACGGAATATGTTGCGGGGCATTCGTTGGGCGAATATACGGCGCTGTGTGCGGCGGGTGCAATATCGTTGGCGGACACGGCGCGGTTGCTGCGCCTGCGCGGTGATGCGATGCAACGCGCGGTGCCGGTGGGTGCGGGCCTGACGGCTGTTATTTTGGGCCTTGATATTGATGTGGTTCGTGAAATATGCGCGAAAAACGATTGCGATGTTGCAAATGATAATTCCCCGGGCCAGGTTGTGATTTCAGGCGCGCGCGAAATTGTTGAAAAAACACTAGAAGACGCAAAATCTGCGGGTGCGCGGCGCGCGATGCCACTTGCGCTATCGGTGCCGGTTCATTGCCGTATCCAGGCCCCCGCGGCGATTGAGATGCGCAACGCGTTGGCACAAACAGAAATCAAAAAGCCGATGGCAAAACTTGTATCAAACAAAACCTGTGCGCCGATAGATGACCCAGATGAAATCCGTGACGCATTGGTTTATCAGATAACCCATGGTGTGCGTTGGCGTGAAAGTGTTTTGGCAATGCACGATTTGGGGATTACGGAAACAATCGAGGTTGGGCCGAGCGCGGTGCTTACAGGTTTAACGAAACGCATTTGCGCCGATATGGAAGGCAAGAAATTAGAGATATAATTATGGGTCAACAAATAAACATAACAAGATAGCAAGGAGGTAATTATGGAATGGCATGGAAATACATTTAAACCGGTTGCGGGTTGGACCGTGTATGATTCAATTGCATACGCGATAAAGGTTGCAAAAGAACACCGTGACCAAGTTTATATAGAAATAAACGATATAAAACTAACCGTGAATGAAAAATCTGATATAGATTCAGTAAGGAATTTGTATTCGCGTCTGTTGCGGGAAAAACACGCCAAGTCAAAATAATATGGGGGCAAAAATGTTCGATTTGAAAGATAAAGTTGTTTTAATTACCGGCGCAACCGGCGGAATTGGTGGTGCAATCGCACATAAAATGCGCGAAGCCGGTGCAACGATTGTTGTGTCGGGCCGCAATATTGCGAAAATGAACGCGGAATTTGATGATTCCTATATTAAAATTCCGGCGGATTTATCGGCCGAAGGCGCGGCGGTTGAATTGGTTATGGACACCATTGAAAAATGTGGCCGATTGGATGTTTTAATAAACAATGCGGGAATCACGGCGGACACACTGCTTATGCGGATGACGGACGAACAATTTGATAATGTTATAAATACGAATTTGCGGTCTTGTTTCAAAATGTGCCGGGCGGCCATTATGCCAATGATGAAACAGCGTTTCGGTCGCATTATAAACATGGCATCGATTATTGGTGTTATTGGCGGCCCAGGCCAGGCAAACTATGCGGCAAGTAAGGGTGGAATGATTGCGATGACAAAATCCATCGCGGCCGAGGTTGCATCCCGCGGCATTACCGCAAACGCAATCGCGCCGGGATTTATCAAAACCCCAATGACCGATGTGTTAAGTGAAGATTTGAAAAAATCATATCTGTCGCAAATCCCGGCGGGACGTTTTGGCGAACCCACCGACATTGCGAACGCATGCGTGTTCTTGGCGTCCGACGAGGCATCATATATCAACGGTCAAACATTACACATCAACGGCGGATTGGGGAGATTTTAGATAATGGCGTTTATAAATTTTAATCTTGAATTCAATACAACAAAAATATCGTTAAAGCCAATCGTGGCAACCTTTGAATTGGCCAAAACTGTATTTGATGTAATATCGGAAAATCGAGAATTTTATAAGTATACACCAGTTGCAACAATCCAAGACAAAGTGCAAATGTTCGGTTTTTTAAAAAACGCCCAAAAGGAAAAAGAAACCCGAACCAAGGCAACATATATTATGTATAATAATAATGTATTTGTTGGTATGTGTTATGTGTTTAATATAGATTTATATAACAAAACCGCAGAGATAGGATGCTGGGGGACACCCCAGGCGACCAAACTTGGACTTGTAAGTCACGCATTTACGGTTTTATCGAATAAATGTTTTGATAGTGGTTTTTGTCGCATAACAACAAGTGTTGATTCAAAAAATATAGATGGGTGCAAAGTTGCCGAAAAATCTGGGTTTATACAGAACCAAATGGTGTTTTTTACAAAAGAGAGATAAATGCAAACATTTGATGTCATTGTTATTGGTGGTGGACACGCCGGGGTCGAGGCCGCCGCGGCCGCGGCACGCCGTGGTGCAAAAACACTGCTTCTAACAATGCGTGAATCTGATTTGGGCGCAATGTCGTGCAACCCGTCCATTGGTGGGCCGGGCAAATCACAAATGGTGGCGGAAATGGATGCATTGGGCGGCGTGATGCCCCGCGCGGCGGATTTTGCGGGCATACATTTTCGAACATTGAACGCGTCGCATGGCCCGGCAACGCGCGCGTTGCGGGCGCAAATTGACCGTGATTTGTATCACGATGCAACGATTCGGTTGTTGCATGAATATGAAAATTTAACAATTCTGTTTGAAACGGTTGAATCGATTGATTTAGAAAAAAAAGTTATAAACGGTGTCTATACGGCGAAATCCATTGTGTTCACAACGGGAACATTTTTGCGTGGACTGGTCACGATGGGTGGGGAAAAAACGCCATCGGGTCGAATTATGGATAACGGTGAATATCAATCGCCGGATACGACAATTTCCGCCGTATTGCGCGATTTTGGTTTTGATATTATGCGCCTTAAAACCGGAACACCGGCACGCATATATCGTGACTCGATTGATTTTTCGGTATGTGAAGAACAATTACCCGATAATCCACACGATTGGTTTTCGAACGGATGTGATACCGACAATAATGTTGCGGTTTGCTTTATTACACACACAACGGAACATACGCATAAAATCATTCGTGAAAATATAAATGGCGCACCAATGTATAATGGTGATATTGTCGGTACCGGCCCGCGGTATTGTCCCTCATTGGAAGACAAAGTTATGCGTTTTCCCGAACACACTTCGCACCATGTTTTTTTGGAACCCGAAGGATTAAACAGTGATTTAATTTACCCCAACGGCATTTCAACAAGTTTTGGTTGTGAAATTCAAGATAAATGGATTCGAACCATTCCAGGCCTTGAAAACGCGCGTATTGCGCGATATGGTTATGCGATTGAATATGACGCAATTGATGCGCGCGCATTAAATTCGTGTTTGATGGCGCGCGTGCATCCGGGTCTGTTTTTTGCGGGTCAAATAAACGGCACCTCCGGGTATGAAGAGGCCGCCGCCCAAGGCCTGGTTGCCGGTGCAAATGCCGCGGCGTTCGCACTATCGTTGCCGACATTGAATCTGGACCGAACAAATTCTATGATTGGCGTTATGATAGACGATATTACCACAATGGGTGTTGACGAACCATATCGCATGTTCACATCACGCGCAGAATACCGATTAAACCTGCGTGCGGATAACGCGATTGCACGCATTGGGCAAACGGCGGTTGATTTGGGGTTATTGTCCGCCCCGGCATTTTTGACAAAAATGCATGAAAAAGCCGGGGAAATTGAAAAAAATGATAAATTTTACGCGGGATATATTGCACGAAACAGGCGGGAAATCGAATCATATAATCGTGATAAAATGATAAAAATACCCGATGATTTTGACTATGATGCTCTATCGGGCCTGACCAACGAGTTACGTGAAAAAATGAAACGCGTGCGTCCGGCAACAATCGCAGATTTGCAAAAAATCCCCGGCATGACCCCCGCCGGAATCGTGATTGTTTTGCGCGCGATTAAATAAGTATTTTATTTTATGTAATTGCACAGGTGTGCAATCGGACATTTGGCACAATTTGGTCGCAATGCTGTGCACGTATAACGTCCAAACAATACCATAACATGGTTTGTGATGGCGTGATATTTTTTTGGTATTTTTTTTAATAATGCTGATTCGACACGTTCGGGGGTATTTGCATCATCATTTACCCAACCGTATCGATGTGCCAATCTGAACACGTGCGTATCGACACCAATATTTGGCGCACCCCACAATACATTTGTTATAACATTCGCGGTCTTTTGCCCGACACCCGGCAATTTCATCAATTCTGTACGATTATGATATTTTTGTGGAAATTTAAAATCATCCACACCGGTATCATATTCCAGTAATTTTTTCGCCAATGCGATGATATTATTTGCCTTGTTATTAAAAAAAGAAATGACGCGTATATGTTCTTTTAATCTATCAATTCCCAACGATAGCATTTTTTGCGGGGTTCCCGCAATCCGAAACAGGTCGGGCGTTATTTCGTTTACCTTTTTATCTGTGGCCTGGGCCGATAAAATAACCGCCACGGCAAATGTGAAATCATTTGTTGAATACAATTCAGACCGGATATCCATATTAAGATTATTCGGTACAATTTCAAAAAATTGCCGTGGTGTTACCATGACTTTATTAATCCATACATATTTCACGACATTTATTATGACAGTCCAATTCTGCCGATACCGGTTCAGAATCATATTGGAATAATTCTGATTTTTTTACACGACGCACATCACCGTTGTTGGCAATAAATGTACATTCGCAATCAACGCGATTTGTCGCATTATATTTTGGATAACTGGTATTATTGGTGCTATTTAACCAACGTTCGGACGAAAATTCGGCCGAACAATTTATCGCCAATGTCTCATTAACCATTGCCGTATCATCAATTGTCAACGTCGTGTTTAGCACCGGCATCATCGTATCGCGTCCCAACACACTGTAAAAATACAGTGCAATTATCACAATAATCGACGCATAAAATAAAATATTTTTTAGTTTCATGTTTTACACCTTTTGTATAGAAATTCCGAAATTATAACCCTGGATATCCGTAAAGTATTCCGCCGGTCCCGCCGACATTTGTTTTATCAACGCATCCGACATTATACGTTTACGATGTTGTTCAATCGCCCCCGACAGCGCCAAATCCGCCGTATAAATCAATTCTATGCGGTCGGATACATCCAGCCCCAATGCCTTGCGCGTGTCTTGGATAAATCGCAGTGCATCGTTTGCCAAACCTTCGGCGATTAATTCAGAATTCAATTCTGTGTCCAAAATGACAACCGCCGTATTGTCCGGTAACGCCATACCTGTTACACCATCGTGCATGTTCAACCGTTGTTCAAATTCGTCGGTGTTTAATGTATATTCGCCAACGACCAATTTATCGCCGACCAATTCATAATCGCCATTTTTTACCGCTGGTATGATTTCACGTAACGCAGACCCCAGGCGTGCACCAATCTTTGGTGTGACCAGGTATATGAAACTGTCGGCGACCTTGGATGCGCTATCAACCCATTCAACCGCTTTCACATTTAATTCATCACGGATGATATTCGTGTATGCGTCCATTGGCACACCGCCCGCAACGGTAAGTTTCGATAACGGCAAACGATTATATAATTTATATTGTTCGCGCAACTGTTTTCCAACAGAAACTATTTCTTGGACACGGCGCATATCGGCGACGATTTTTTCATCCATATCAACCGCGGTTGGCCAATCCGTCAAATGCACAGATTCTGCCCCAGTCAGATTTTTATAGATGTATTCCGATATAAATGGTGCAAACGGCGCAAGGACGCGGCACACCATCCCCAGCACCGTATATAACGTGTTAAACGCATCCGTGTCTTCGTCCCAGAAACGCGTGCGCGAACGGCGTATATACCAATTGTTCAACACATCCAAGAATCGAACAAATTCTTTGACGGCCACATCCGGTTTGTATTCCGCCAGTGCGGCGTCCACCGTTTTGACCAACATATTTGTTTCCGCCAAGATATATTCATCCAACGCATTGCGGGTGGGCGCACCCCACACATCGCGTGCGGTGATGTTCCCGGCATTCGCATACAATGTAAAGAAATGATATGCATTCCAAAGCGGCGTAAGGATTGTTTTTATCGGTTCATTAAATACTTTGCCTTCTTTGTCAACTGGTACCGGTTCGGCCTTCATAAAATTACTGCCCAAAATAAATAAACGCACCGCATCCGCGCCGTATGTATCAAGTTGTTGTTCCGGGTTTTCAAAGTTGCCCAACGATTTTGAAAACTTGCGTTTATTTTCATCAACAATCATTCCGTTCGCAGACACAACCTGAAACGCCGGTTTATCAAACAATATCGCCGCAACGACCATCAAAGAATAAAACCATCCACGCGTCTGGTCTTGGCCTTCGATAATATAATCGGCCGGGAAAGTTTTTTCAAATACGTCTTTGTTTTCGAATGGATAGTGCAGGGACGCAAACGGCATAGAACCCGATTCAAACCAGCAATCCAAAACATCGGGGATACGTTTCCAACCGTCACGCGTCAACGCGTCCAATGTTGGGCGATGCAAATCGTCAACCTTGGTGCCAAAGAATTCTTCCAATTCAGCAATTGAACCAAAGATTTTATATTCACCGTCCCGTTCCCAAATCGGTAATGGCACGCCCCAGAAACGATTGCGCGATATACCCCATGGGCGCGCGTTTTCAATCCAGGACAAGAATCGGTTGCCCGCCGATGTCCATGTCGTTTCATTCTTGGTTATTTCAACAAGGCGTTCGCGGATTTTTGGAACATCGATATACCACGCATCTGTCGCACGATATATCAGTTTTTCTTTACTGCGCGGGCCGAACGGATAACTGTGTTTATGCTGGTCTTTTTTAACAAGGCGACCATTGGCACGCAACCAATCGATGATTTTCGGATTTGCAACAAATATATTTTCACCCGCCCAATCAGCAACGGTATTATCAAAATTACCATAATCATCGACATTCAATATTACCGGGAACATTGGGTCGATTGCCTTGGCCGCGATATAGTCGTCTTCACCATACGCGGGGGCGATATGAACTATGCCCGTTCCGTCGCCATCCGACACATAGTCCGCGGAAATCACCGTATACAGCCCATGACCATCATTTGCCAAATCGGTATAATATGGGAAAATCGGCGTATAGCGCATTCCAACCAATTCAGAACCCATAACCGTCCCCAGGTTTTCCGAATTCGCAAAAATCTTGTCATATGCGGATAGCCGCGATTCCGCCAGGACATATACATGGCCGTCATCGTGACGCATACGAACATATTTCATATTGGGATTTACCGCCAATGCAGAATTTGCCGGTAATGTCCACGGCGTTGTTGTCCATGCAATTGCGCGGTCGCCGTTTTCCAATTCGAACCATACGGTTACCGTATCATCAACAACGTCTTGATATTCGGATGAAGCCTCGGAATTAGAAAGGACGGTACCCAATTTCCAATCAAACGGATTAACCTTGAAATCTTTATACAACAAACCGCGATTGTGCATTTCTTTGATTGCCCAAATCACAGATTCCATAAAGTTTTTATCCATTGTGCGGTAACCATACTCATCACCACCATCAACCCAACGACCAACGCGTTCAATAAATTTTAACCATTCATTTGAATATGTCATAACATCCGCCCGACACATATCACAAAATGCCGCCATACCATCGGTTGCAACAATATCTTTGGCGGTGCGTTTTTGCTTCTTTTCAACCGATGCCTCGGCCGGTAAACCATGACAATCCCACCCCAGGGCACGTTCAACATAACGCCCCTTCATTGTTTGATAGCGCGACACCATATCTTTGACCGCGGAAACACCCAAATGCCCCCAATGCGGCAAACCGTTTGCAAACGGTGGACCGTCATAAAAACTAAATGGACGCCCCTGTTTTGTTTTTTCCAATGATTTATGGAATGTATTGTCGGTTCGCCAAAATTCTATCATCTTGTTTTCCAACTTTGGAAAATCCGCCTTGGTTTCGGTTTTTGGGTATGCCATATTATTTACTCCATTTGTTTTTATCATAAAAAACGGGCGCATTCGCGCCCGGGCCACCGCCAAAGCGCGTCGCCAGTTTATCTGATAATAATTATTCCTTGGCTGTTCATGTCATGTACTTTAATATATAAAAATTCAAATTTCCAGTATTTTATAATCTTAATTTAAATATTGACAAGATTTTATTTTTGTGTTATAATGTATCGCATAACTTTTATGGAGATATAAATGGTGAAAAAATCGGACAATTTAAATAAAATTGAACACCAAAATGGGGTTCTATCATGCGTTGCGTTTTTTGGCGATATCGTATTAAGATATGCGGCCGGTGTGTTTGTCGCCGCAAAATGCGTTCGTAAAGATATTTTGGATATTAATAATATTGATAAACCTCTAAGATTCTTTGATACATATAAACGTTATTACAATGAATATACCGGTGAAAACGCATGGCGTATGACACGATGGGCAAACCAATTCGCCGATGCGCGTATTGCAAAATACCAGGATAAACAACAGACCAAATATAAGCCTGATGTTGAAATAATGTCAAAAAATTTGGGCCATATTATTTACGGTTTGAACGAAAACGATTTTTTAAACGTTAGTTTTTTTGAACAAACCGAACATCAACCACACAGCCCAAGAACCTGTTCGTATGGAAAATATGTAATTGAATTTTCGTCAACCGGCACAACGTGGTGCAACGGAATCCAAGGTAACGGTTATATATTCGAACGCGATACACGCGGCAATTTGACGCAAATTGCGACTATATCGCCGGCGTTGTCAGAATACCTGTCCAAAATCGCACTTGAAAAATATAAACATCAAACAAAATTGATGATGGATTCGCGTACACAATAATATATTGGCACACCAAAAAACCGCCGTATTGGCGGTTTTTATTTTATTCATCCCAATCGTAATATCTTTCATCAGATTTATTATCAGAACGCACGTTATGTGTACGTATCACCGCACGGGGACGGCCATAAAAAACCTCTAATGCACGAATATGCGATTCAGACATAAGTGCCTTAAAGGCCAGAATATCAAAAATAAATGATGCGCACAAAATTACTAATCCCACAATACTTAATTCCGGATATCCGGTGGCGGGGGCAAAGGTCATTAAAAAACCACCAATTCCACCAACAATAATGGCCCATATAAAAAATACCACCCATGACGTTAACGGCTGTACATTCGTACTTTGTACCACAGATGTGTTTTGTGTGCGACTGTTGCGGGATTTTTGTTTTGGTTTCATGACTTTCTCCTTGGTTGATAATTATTAAAAACTTCCCTGCGCGGATTTTATCACCTGTAACATAAAAGTCAAAGATTATATTAGTATGATGAAAACAAAAAAAACACAGAACGATGCCCAATCAATCAAACAATGGTGCCGGTGATAAGACTCGAACTTACGACCCCCTCATTACGAATGAGATGCTCTACCAACTGAGCTACACCGGCATACATTGGACACACTTTACATAACAATCTTTCTTTTTTCAAGTATTTTGATGTTTGTTTTGCGAATTTTTTCCGAATCCACCCCGGACATTATTTTTCTTTATATGGTGATATATGTTTTTGCAAAACATTCTTTAATTCTGTAATTGCATCGACACATTTTTCTGCCGGCATAGTGTCTGGGAATATATATTTCGTGTTTTCTTGTAACGCCAGTTCAAAATTTCCGATATTATCTTTATTGTATGGATTCATATATGGCTTACCATTAAATTTGTTTTTTACCGCGATATATAATTCATACACATATTTATTCCTTTCACGAAAAGATTCATTCCAATGCACAATGAATTTACCACGTTTATGTAAACTAAACTGCCCCAGGGGGGTTGATTTTGGTTTTGGTGTATATTCTTCATGACGAAGTGTGTATTCACCAAACTCATAATCTGTATCCGTGCGAGTACCACCAGTTAACATATTACACGTATTAACATATTGTTCAACATTGTGCAAATCCAGCGCATCATAGTATTTTTTTAATTCTGACATATCTGGCCCCCCTTTGTTGTTTTATATCTGTCTTTGTTTGAAATATCCGTTGATTTTTTCGCCCAATTCCGGAACATCCGCCGCATAACATGTGCGTGCCGCGTGTGATGCCAGAATAGTTGGTTCAACATCTGTGCCGGCGATTTTTTTAACTTTGATAATATCTGACATATTTACTCCTTTCTTTAAATTCAGTTTATTTTTTCATTTTATATTTCAAATTCAACCAAAAAAACAATTCAGGCAAAATAAATGTCTGTTTCCCGGTCTTTTCGTAAAAAAGTATCAAAAAGGCCGGCAATGCCGGCCGAAATGATAAAACCGTTCAAAAACACCGGTATTATTTATCACGCACATGGGCGGGACACTTTTTTTCCA
>CAMVAR010000007.1 GCA_947165555.1 uncultured Pseudomonadota bacterium
ATCACGCTGTGGTGTTGCGGCATAATCTTTTAACGCAATATTTGAAATACGCAACCCACGCACATCAACATCAACATTGTCTGAGGATATTATATGGGACGGTGCATCGGTCGCATCGGCCGCAATCGCAGCCAATTCTGATTCGGCCGGTTGGGCAACCGGTGTTGGTGCGGTCCACATACGAATCAACCACCATGAACCAAAAAATAAAACAACCCACCATAAAAAAGTCACAATACGTGAACGCCCCCCACGCGACGGCGTACTATTACGATTTGCATTCCACATATTAAACCCAGAATTATTATCCAGATATTTTACCATGTTACTACCCCTTTAGATTCTTTAAACATTTACGACGCGCCAAGTACCAATTTAAAATATACAGACATACACCAATCGTTATGAAACAGTCGGCAAAGTTAAACGCCGGCCAATGCGCACCACCAATATGAAAATCCAGAAAATCAATCACCGCACCAAAACGAATCCTATCAATCAAATTTCCCAATGCACCACCAATAATAAGAATCAATGGTGTGCGTTCATAATCACGCGCACGACGAATCAGATAATAAATCAAAAATGCAATTATTACACCCGTTGCAATTATCATTATCATCGGCATGCTATCCCCAAGATTGCGAAACATTGAAAATGCCGTTCCCGGATTCCACGTAAACACAATATTAAAAAAATTCGTTACATGTCGCATTAGGTACGGCATCGGAACAACCGTCCATGATGCCCCCCAAACAAACGCAGAACCAGTTATTAAAAACAACAGGAAACATTTTGCCATCTGGTCCAATAAAACGATACCAAAAATTTTCGCCACCGTTTTTAATAGTTTCTTCATTTTTGTTTGTCCTTTGGTTTAAATACCTGGGTAATATAGCAGCATATACATGTAAAAGCAAACATAAAAATACCCCTTGCGGCAGTGGCTAATTTTGTGCTTTTTATATTTAGTTTAACCGGTCGGTTATTGCATTATCTAATTCGGCGTAATTATCCAAACGCATATCGTTCAATAACGATGTTATTATTGTTTCAGATATACCCAATTGCCCCAAAACACTGTGAGCCAACATCAATGATGATTCAATGGTTTCGGGTAATGCCTGTTGCACGCCTTCGTGTAATAATACGCGCGATTCAACCAGGTTACGCGCACGTGCGAATATTTTTGCGCGTGGCGCAACGGTTTTGATACTTAACACCGTGTTACGCGCCGTTTCGGCATTATCCAATGCAACAACAACCGCACGTACGCGTCGTGGCGACAAACCAAATTCACGCAAAACGGTTGGATTTGTACAATCGCCATAAAACACATTATATCCATGTTCGCGCCCAAGCATAACAGACGGCACATCCAGGTCCACCGCAACATACGGTATTTTGCGTTCGCCCAAAACGTACGCGATAATTTGCCCAACGCGTCCAAAACCGCAAATAATTACATCAGGTCGAATATCATTATAAACACTATTCACACGGCGATGACGGGCACGCACAAACAAGTGTTTGGAATTTTGTATTCGGTCGTATATCGCCAACAAGAATGGTGTTGATACCATAGATAAAATAATTATTGCCGTTAAAATTTCCTGGTCTGCGGATGGGATTGCGTTAATACCGCTGGTCTTCATGGTCTGGAACATTAGCAATGCGAATTCGCCGCCCTGGCTTAACAACAATGCAATAGTGCGAGCATTATATGTGTCAACATGACGAACACGCGCAACGATAAACAGTGCGGCAAATTTTATCGCCACCAATCCAACCATCCCCAACAAAACAACATACCAATTGTTGCGCAATATTTCCAAATTTAATCCCATGCCCAATGATATGAAAAACAATGCCAAAAATAATAACGCGTATGGCCCAATATCTGCGCGTATTTGATGATTGTAAATCGTTTCAGACATCAACATGCCAGCCAAAAACGCACCCAACCCAGCCGGCAATCCCAACAAATCAACCGCAACCGCCCACAATGCAATATTTAACATGACCACCAATAAAAACGCTTCACGTGATTTAAGACGTGATACCAACCGCATCAATGGATTTAAAATTAATCGCCCAATAACAACCACACCAAATACCAGTGCAACCGATGTAACCGCAACATCAATAATCGCCGCCCCCAGATTAAACGAACGTCCCGCCAACACCGGTAACATGGCCAATAATGGTATTGATAATAAATCTTGGAACAACAAGATTGAAAATGTTTGGTGTCCCATTTCTGTATTCAACTGGTTTCGGTCGGATAATAACTGCAAATCTTCGGACGTACTGGACATCGCCAGCAAAAGTGCAACCGTTATCACCCCCATAACAGACCATGGCGTTATGCCGACAAGTATTGGGAACAACATTATTGCAACCATCAAAACCTGGGCCGCGCCAAAACCAAAAATCGTACGACGCATTTGCCACAATCTTTTTATATTTATGCCCAACCCGATATTAAACCACAAAAATAAAATTCCCAAATCGCCCAAGAATGTCCATGTGTCATTAACCTGGAACAAATTCAGAACGTATGGACCGGAAATAACCCCCGCCAACAAAAACGCAACCAACGCACCAACACGCATCGTGCGCAATAAAAACACCAATATAAACACCAACACAAAAAACATCAATACCGATATAGGCATCATCCCCCCTATAATTCTTGCAATGTGATTATAGCAAAAAAATATGTATGCTATGCAACCAATTTTTTTGCAATTTCCAAAAATTTTTCCGGCGATAATTCTTCGGCGCGTTCGGTCCCCGATAATCCAAACACACGCCAATCCATATCACGCATAATCCCACGTATCATTTTACGACGATTCCCAAACAGGCGCGCCGTTAATTTTTCAATGTTTGAAATATTACCAATGTTTTTTATTTTATTTTGGTTCGGAATTATTTGCACAACCGCACTTTCAACGCGCGGGCGCGGCACAAATGCGGTGCTTGGGACACCAAATAAAATCTTGGCATCCGACACAACAGACGTTAAAACCGACAATCGCCCATAGTGTTCATCGCCGGTATGCGCCACAATACGTTGGGCCACTTCGCGTTGAAACATTAATGTTAATGATTCTATGGGCGCACCATGCGCAACATCAATTAACCATCCCGTCAATAATTCTGTGCCAACATTATATGGCAAATTTGCACAAATTGAAAATGCGCCCCCGGCAATCTTGGCCATATCAACACGCAACGCATCATCATAAATCACATCCAAACATCCATTCGATGCGGCGACAATTCGCGATAAAATAGGTTCGGTTGTTTTGTCTTTCTCGATTGCAATCACGCGGCGCGCGCCGGCCTGCAATAATGCGCGCGTCAAACCACCCGGACCGGGGCCAATTTCAATTACCGTGGAATTTTCAATATTCGGAACACTGCGCGCAATACGACCAGTCAAATTTAAATCAAACAAAAAATTTTGCCCAAATTGTTTTTTCGGTTCCAATCCGGATTCGCGCATCATTTCGGAAACCGGCGGCAAAGATTCTATTTTATCAATCATAATGCGCGCCGCCCCCCAAACGCCAATGATAATGTGCCATCATCAATATAATCTAAATCACCACCAAGCGGCACACCGGATGCCAATTCTGTATAATGCACATCTGTATTGTTCAATATAGATATAATATATTGCTGTGTTGTTTTACCTTCGACTGTATTGGGTAATGCAAAGATAATTTCTGTAACTTTTTCATTCGAAATACGCGTTGCCAAATTATTTAAATTTAAATCGTCAGGTGTAATACCCGACATCCCCGATAGCAAACCACCCAAAATATGATAGCGGCCATTAAAAACCCCAGACTTTTCCAATGTCCATACATCTGCCAAATCACGCACCACACAGAGCATTCCATTACCACGCGACATATCACAACAATATTCACATTGCGACAACGACCGGTCGGTCAACACACCACAATTTGGACACGGATACACATTTTCATTTGCGTCAATCAACGCATCAACCAAATTATTTATCCGTCCTGTTTTGTCCTGTAACAATCCCAAAACTATACGCCGTGCCGCACGGTTACCAACACGTGGTAATTTTGCAAATTGTTTAATAAGTTTTTCTATTTTCGGATTCATTTGCGTACATAATACCAATCAATGAAACACATAGCAATCAATTCCGGCGGCGGATGCACGGTTACGTAAATCTTGGGCCCCGGATTCTGTTAACCCGCCCACACGAACACGATACAATCCCGTACCCGTTGGTTCAATATGTGCCGTTACGCCCAATGTATTTTGAATACGCGTAATCATTGAATTTGCGGCCGTCGTTGATGAAAACGCACCAAATTGCACACCAACACCACCGGTTATGTATGCAGGCGTCGCCGCGGGCGCATCGGTTGCGAATCTTTGCACAATCGGTGATGTCGCCGGTGCGGGTTGTGTTGTATATGTTACCGACGCCGTTGGCGATGACCGTGACACCACCGATGGCGCGCCCGCGCCCAACATTTCGAAACCACGATTTAACATGCGCGTCGATACATCGGCACGAACATCCTTGGATTCGGCCCCCAAAACCACCGACAACAACCGATATCCGTTGCGCGTCGCACTGGCCACCAGGGAATATTTAGATTTATTTGTAAAACCGGTCTTCATACCATCACACCCCGGATAGGTTCCCAACAAACGATTACCGTTTGTGTATGTTTTACCGTTATACGTCCAACTTTTAATTCCGAAATATTTCCAATAATGTGGAAAATGTTTATACACCGCCATAGATAACAACGCAATGTCACGCGCAGTTGATAATTGGTCATCGTCCGGCAAACCAGATGAATTTTCAAAATTCGTTTTCGACAGTCCGATTTCACGCGCCACACGCGTCATCAATGATGCAAATGTGCCCTCTTTGCCACCCTTTAAATTTTCCGCCAACACACGTGCAACATCATTCGCACTGTGCACCGCAAGGGCGATTATTGCATCTTCGACCCGAATTTTTGAACCGGCGGCCAGACCCAATTTCACCGGCGCGGCGGCGGCGGCGGCATTTGATACAATTAGGTAATCATCCAAATGTAATCGCCCATGGTCCAACGCATCAAATGTTAAATACAGTGTCATTATTTTGGTAAGCGATGCCGGATAGTTCGCATCATTCGCGTTTTCAGAAATCAATACGCGTCCAGTATTCATATCGGCCACCAACGCCGCACGATAATTTGCCGCGTACACGGTCGTGCACAAAAACAGAGCCGGCAAAACAAATAAAAATTTTCTTATTTCCATGAATCTTATGTTAGTAAAAAATCGCAATACGGGTCAACAAGAAATTAGTGTTAGTGGTTAGTGGGTGGTGAAATTATTTTTCATCTTTTTCTTCCTGTAAAAATCCGCCAGATTGCATTTTCCATAAACGCGCGTATTCACCGCCACGCCGCAAAAGCCCCTTATGCGTCCCAGATTCAATAATCTGGCCATGGTCAAGGACAACAATACGGTCCATGTTTCGCAGTGTCGAAAGACGGTGCGCAATCGCGATTGTTGTGCGATTATGCGATAATTTTTCAAATGATTTCTGAATTGCAACCTCGGTTTCACTGTCAAGGGCGGATGTCGCCTCGTCCAGGATTAAAATTGGCGCATCTTTTAAAAACGCACGCGCAATCGCAACGCGTTGCCGTTGACCGCCCGACATTTTTATTCCACGGTCACCAACCATGGTATTATATTTTTTATCGGTCAACATAATGAATTTGTCCGCCGATGCAAATCGCGCCGCGCGTTTGATTTCGGCATCAGTTGCATCGGGCCGGCCATACGCAATGTTATCACGAATTGTACGATTAAACATTGCCGGGTCTTGTGGAATAAATGAAATGTTTTCACGCAAAGAATTCTGGGTCACATCGCGAATATCAACACCATCAATCAAAATCGCACCACGCCGCACATCATAAAACCGCATCAGCAAATTTACCAATGTTGTTTTACCCGCGCCCGACGGCCCAACGATTCCAACGCGTTCGCCCGGTTTGATTGTCAAAGACAAATCGCGCAAGATATATTTGTTTTTATATTTGAATGAAACATTTTTAATTTCTATCTTGCCGTGTTTTACATTTAATGTTGTGGCATTTGGTTTATCAACAACCTCTAATGGAACCGATAATTCTTTATATCCCTTGGCAGCCGAAGACATACCGTCTATGATTGTTGGAATTTCGTTTATCAAACTACTTATCATACCCATAACATTATAATACACCGCCATACTGTAAACTATATCAGAAAGTTTCATCATATCGCGGGAATACATATATGCGCAGAATATCAATGTCGCGCCAAACATCATATCCCAAAAATATGCCGGCACCGCCCACGACAAACGTTGCCAAAAAGATGCCATACGCCGCGCATTTACATGTTCGGCACGCGGCTTTTCCAAATAATCGTGTTCACGCGATTCACCGGCAAACAATCGCACCGCCATATTATTCGAAAAACCATCAAGTATTTTGCCAGACAAAGCCGAACCCGTGCTGGCCCTGCGTTCCGCCGATTTTTTAATTTTCTTGCGCAAACCAAAAACAAAGATTGCACGCAAAATAAACATACCTATAAATGTTAGCGCAATATACCGATTTACCGTGAACAACAATGTTGAGTTTAATACAATCATTACCAATCGCAAAACCATAGACCACACGTTGTTTATAAGTGTTTCAGCGCCATCATTACAATATCTTATATTCGCACTAATAGAGCCCGCCATACGATTTACCCAAAATGACATAGATTGCAAATGCACATAATCGGTCAGAACCTGGGAAATTTTACGATTCAAATATGGCCTTAATACAGAACTAATATGATCGCGTATGATTGCGATTGTTGAATAGCCCATATTGATACCAACCAACAATAAAATTGTCGGCATGACATACGCGTATATTGCCGTACCCATCGGCGCACCTTCGAACATTGCAACAATCCAGCGTTCAACATACGGAAATACAACCGAACCAGAATATTCGAACAGCCGAAAGACCATAAATAAAAGAATCCATTTATACAAACCAGGAAAACATTTCTTGAAATAAAATTTCAACAAAGTTTTTGGCATATACGATGTGTTTGCATAATCTGATTTTTTCATAACTGTATCCCCCCAAAAAAAATTCAAAGAATAAATACCGCATATCGGTTGCAAAGGCAAGAATATTTTTTATAATATGCCCAATATGAATGTGAAAATTGAAAGTTTTTCTTTGCGACACTTGGTTCCGCAATTTCGCGAATTTAATTCCGCCGCGCGCGAAAATCGCGAACGATTGAAACCGTATTTCTGGTGGGCACGCGATAATGGCGCGGCGCGTTTCCAAATTGTTCTGTGTGGTGTGTTGGCCGAAAAGATTACACACATATTTCACGATTTGCCGTATAACAAAAAATTTATTATTCGTAATGACGATAAATTTGCCGGCGTGATTGGATTGGACGGCGTCTGCAAAAATGCCGACCGCGCAGACCTGTGGATTTTTGTGACACGTGAATACGCGGGTCAAAATATCGCATCATGTGCAATTAAATTGGTTGAAGAATATGCCACACAACAATCTATTAAAAAAATCTGTGCACGGGTATCGTATGGAAATTGGCCGTCACGTGGAATGTTGCAAAAAAATAAATATGGAATATATAAAACACACCTGCATCATTGGCGCGGGATTGTTGAACAGTTTTGGTGTAAAAAATTGCCGATAAAAAATATTGAAAAATAAAATAAAACCGTTAAAATGGTCGCATATTTTGGTCCCATCGTCTAGCGGTCAGGACATCGGATTCTCATTCCGGTAACATGGGTTCGATTCCCATTGGGACTGCCATCCGCTTTCGCTTACGCTACAGCGAGATTGGTTTTGCAGAAAACAAGCGAAGGTGTAGTGTTAGAGAAACGGATGTCTCGCTGTAATGAACGTAGTGAATGAAAGCGGACCGAATGGATTGAAAATGTATTATACTTATATCTTGCAAAGTATAAATTTTCCTGAACATTTTTATGTTGGATATACCCAGGATTTAGAACAGCGTTTAAAACAACACAATCTTGGTAATTCCATTCATACCAACAAATTTCGGCCTTGGAAATTACGAGGCTGTATTGCATTTGATACCGAAGACAAGGCAAAAAAGTTTGAACAATTTCTAAAAACCGGTAATGGCAGACTTTTTCAGAAAAAATTTTTCTAGTTATTTATCATTTGAATTTAACCGCCGCAAAAAGGCAGACGGAAGTATGCCGGTCACCCGAAGTTTTAACGAAGGGTGATTTTGCAAGGTGGCGAAGCATTCCCATTGGGACTGCCATAAAAATTAAATTCGGTCTTGGCCGGATTTTTTTATTACGCGAACAGGGAATTTAATATATTCTTTATTGCAATAGTTCGCGTGCCTGGGTCAACAGGCCAATTACAAAATTCAAATTTTCGGTATTAATCTTTTGATGTAAAATATGGTTTGTCTGACCAAAAACATCCGGAAACGCATCCAGCCCCATATCATCATCCCGTATGGAACGGGGCGAAGCAGAATTAACAACATCATCATGGCGTGCGTGATTATCTGATAAAAATTCACCATTGTGTATCATCTTTTTGACACCGGCAATCGTCATACCACGGTCATACAATAATTCTTGAATCGATTTCAGACGCGCAACCGTTTCGGCACGATAATACCGCCGCCCGCCCGCACCGGTGGTCGGACGCACAACGGTCGGAAACTGTTTTTCCCAATACCGTAATGTATGCGCCGGAACACCCAATTCGCGCGACACATCATTAATTGATGCAAAATATTCGTTATTCATTGTATTTTAATCCAATTCCTCGCACGATGTGTATTTTGCCGCACCATCACCACCGGGCACCCCAAGTGAATATTTTGTTGCGAAATCACGATTGCCTATCTGTAAATTATACCAGGGGTCAAACCGATAGTATGCGACACGCGCATCATATTGTTGTTTTAATTCGTATTCTTGACCGTCGATATTCAACAACGCGCCATCATCCAAGAAATGAACCACAACATTATAATCCGTATCCATTCCATGACATAATAGACGAACATCTTTATCTTCATGACATGCGCCAAGTAATAACAATACGCCAAATAATACCGTTATTTTTTTCATACTTTGCCCCCTATTCATTGTTCGTTTGTTCCACGGTTTCTGATGTTTCAGATTCTTCGTCTGGGCCGTCTGATTCAATTGATATTGCCGACATGACGCGTTCGTTTTCCGCCGTGCGGAACAATGTCACGCCCGCGGTACTGCGCCCCGCAACGCGGATATCCGATACCGGTGTGCGGATAATTTTTCCACCGTTGGTTACCATGATAATATCGTGGTCCGCATTCACCGGGAAAGAGCCTGCAACCGCGGTATTTTTACCGCCCAATTTAATGTTGGTAAATCCGCCGCCGCCACGATGTGTCAAACGGTATTCATACGAAGATGTCCGTTTGCCGAACCCATTTTCAGATATGGTCAGTATAAATTCTTCGCGCGCGGCCAATTCCGCCATTTTCGCATCGTCCAGAACCAAATCTGTGGTTTCTTCTTCGGCGTCACCCTCTTCTTCTATACCGGTGGCGGCACGACGCGCGGCGCGGCTTTGTTTCACGTATGCCGCACGAACCGCGGAATCAGATTCACCACGATTTAACATTGACATACCGATAATCCGGTCGTCTTTGGATAATGTGATTCCGCGTACGCCAGTTGAATTGCGACCCGCAAAAACACGAATTTCCGGCACCGGGAATCGTATTGCACGGCCGCGGTATGTCGCCAAGAACACATCTTGGTTTTCATTACACGGCAGAACGGAAACCAAACTGTCGCCTTCGTCCAATTTCATTGCAATTTTTCCGTTCGCGCGTATTGAATCAAAATCAGACATACGATTCCGACGCACCGTCCCAGACGCCGTCACGAACATAAGGAAGTGTTCCATACCAGAATTTTGAATCGCCGCAACATCTTCTTGTGCCACCGGCAAAATCGCAGTGATTGTTTCGCCATCGGACAACGGCAACAGGTTCACCAGTGGCCGACCCTTGGCCGCGGCGGCGGCTTCGGGTAACTTATACGTTTTTAATTTATAACACAAACCCTTGCTTGAAAAGAACAGCAATGGCGTATGCGTGTTCGCAACAAAAACCTGGACCACATAGTCGTCGTCTTTGGTTGTCATTGCATTGCGGCCCTTGCCCCCGCGTTTTTGCGCGCGGTATGTATCCAATGCAACACGTTTGATATACCCCGTATTCGAAACGGTTACAACCATATCTTCGCGGGCAATCAAATCTTCGATATCAATATCGATTTCCGCATCAGAAATTTCTGTTCTGCGTGGCGACGCCCAATTATCACGCACGGCGGTCGTTTCATCGCGAATAATTTGAATAATGCGTTCGTGCGACGCCAATATATCCAACAGGTCGCGAATCGTCGCCCCCAAATCAACCAAGTCTGCATGCAATTTATCGCGTTCCAATCCGGTCAATCGATGCAATTGCAATTCCAAAATTGCACGCGCCTGGTCTTCGGACATATAGAACATGCCGTCTTTGTATTCCGTGTTTGGGTCATCAATCAATTTGATATAGTTTTCAATATCGTTCGCACGCCATCCACGCGAAACCAAGGCGGCGCGCGCCTCTTCTGGATTGGCGGACGATTTAATCAATTCGATTACTTCGTCCAAATTACCAACCGCAACCGATAAACCCAACAAAGTATGCGCACGATTACGCGCCTTGTTCAAATCAAATATCGTGCGGCGGCGAATAACTTCTTCACGAAATTCGATAAACGCATCCAGCACCCCGCGAACATTAAACAGCATCGGCCGGCCACGATTCAGTGCCATCATATTCACCGGGAAATTCGTTTGCATTTCCGTATATTGAAACAGATGATTCAATACCACATCCGCAATTGCGTCGCGCTTTAATTCAATAACAATGCGCAGACCTTCCTTGGACGATTCGTCGCGAATTTCACTAATGCCTTCGATTTTTTTATCTTTGGCCAATTCTGCGATTTTGATAATCATCTGGGCCTTGTTTACCTGGTACGGAATTTCATCAACAATAATTGCATCGTGGTCATGGAATTTTTCCATATGCGTTTTTGCACGCACAATAATTGAACCGCGGCCCGTAGTGTGCGCCTTGTACGCGCCGGCGCGCCCCATAATAACCGCACCCGTCGGGAAATCCGGCCCCGGGATAATTTGGAACAATTCATCATCGGAAATTTCACGATTATCCAAAACCGCCAAAATACCATTGCAAATTTCACCAAGGTTATATGTCGGAACATTTGTCGCCATACCAACGGCAATACCCGAACCACCGTTCACCAAGAAATTTGGAAACTTGGTCGGCAAAACAACCGGTTCTTGCAACGTGCCGTCAAAGTTCGGTTGCCAATCAACCGTATCTTTATCCATATCATCCATCAACGACGCACCAAGTTTTGATAAACGTGCCTCGGTATAACGCATGGCGGCCGCCTTGTCCCCGTCGCGCGAACCAAAGTTACCCTGGCCTTGGACCAACATTTCGCCCATGGAAAAATCCTGGCCCATGCGGACCATGGCTTCGTAAATAGAACTGTCGCCGTGGGGATGATATTTACCCATAACATCACCGACAATACGGGCCGATTTCACGGTCGGCTTGGTCGCCGGGGCAACATCGTTCATAACATATAAAATACGACGGTGTACCGGTTTACATCCGTCGCGAACATCCGGCAACGCGCGGTCAACAATAACCGACATCGCATAGTCCAAAAACGATGTCCGCATTTCATGTTCCAATGACGATTGTGGGATTTTAATTGTGTTTACTTCGTTTGTATTTTCAATTTCTGACATAACTTGCTCTTTCCTT
>CAMVAR010000008.1 GCA_947165555.1 uncultured Pseudomonadota bacterium
TCATCCGGTAATTTGCCCAATGTGTCGGTGCGTTTGGTGCCTTCTAATTGACGCAGGGCCACCGAACGTTCGGATGTCGTTAATTTTTCATGATTTAACATGGCGGATAAAATTTCTTTGGCCCGGGTGTTTGCCGCATGACGCGCCGTGTACATTGACGCGCCCAATGCCGCGTTCTTAATCGATTCGGTATCGTGTTCGTCGTAAAAGAACATGCCGATGTTGTGTATGCTGTATAAATCCCCCAATGTGCGTGATGTGCCCGCCATTATGTGTCCAGATTGTGTATTGGGGGCCAATATGACGTATTTATCAATGCCATTTGATTGCATCTCTTGAAGTGTTGATTCAATAACATTAGATGGCATCAATGCCATACTAAATACGCCGTTGCCAACGGATGATGTGTCGGATGTGAATGCCAATGCGGGTATGTGTTCGGGTTTCATGTCGCGTAATACGCGTGTGGTATCTGAAAAAACCGGGCCGATAATTATGTCGGGCTTTGTTGCCAACACATCGGCAATTGTTTGTATAATATTTGCATTGCCCGTATCATAGAAATTAATTGTCATATCTGATGGCGCAAATCGCAATGCCGCCGATTCCAATGCCGGGCGTAATGTTTTTCCAATTGTGGCGTTTGGTCCACTGGTCGGAATAAGTACGGCGATGCGATGATTATATGTTGGGGCGCCATACATATTTGTGATATCTGTCCCATATTGTAATTTAGATGGCGTTTTTATCGCCGTGGTGTCAAATCGTGGACGGCTAATATTTTGTTGTGTACCCGTACACCCGACCAATAATGCCGTTAAACCAATATAATATAAAAGTTTGTTTATAATATACATTGAAAAATCCATTTTATTCTGTATCATTTTACTACAAAGGATTGATAAATGCAAACGGGTCTGTATGTTGTTGGTACACCAATTGGAAATTTTGGGGATATGTCGCCCCGTGCCGTTGATGTTTTAAAGTCTGTGGATTTGATTGCGGCCGAAGATACGCGCGTGTTTGGAAAAATTGCAACGCATTTTGGAATAAAAACGCGTCGTGTTTCGTGTCATGAGCATAATGAGCGTGATGTGGTGGATGATTTAATTGCGCGTGTGCATGATGGTGCGGCGGTTGCCATTGTGTCGGATGCGGGGATGCCGGGCATTAGTGACCCGGGTTTTCGTGCGGTTCGTGCGGCCCGTGCGGCCGGTGTGCCGGTATTTGTGGTGCCTGGACCAACGGCGGTGATTTCTGGATTGGTACTTAGTGGTTTTCCGACCGACAGATTTACATTTTGTGGTTTTTTTGATGAGAAAAAGTTACGTGATGATAATAAGATTCGGCACACGATTGTATATTATGAAAGCCCGAAACGTATTCAATCGACAATTGCCGCAATTGCGCGCGTGATGCCGGAACGACAAATTGCGATTGTGCGGGAAATTACAAAAATTCACGAACAGGCAATAATTGGCTATCCGGCGGATTTATTGCGTATAGAACCACCACGTGGTGAAATTGTATTGGTTGTTGCGCCGGCCCCAGAACATAAAATGTCTGATGCGGAAATTGGCGAAATTATAAATGATGTGGTTGCAAAGAATACCAAGGATGCCGCGGCAGACCTGGCCGCGCGTGCCGGAATATCTAGGAAAGAGGCATACAGGCGTTTAATAAACAATGGGGATGATAAATGATACGATTTGTTGGTGGATTTGAACGTGTGTCTGAATTGCCACAAACACAATTTGTTGAATACGCATTTGCCGGGCGCAGCAATGTTGGTAAATCGTCGCTAATAAATGCGGTTTTGGGGCAAAAAGTTGCGCGCACATCAAATACACCCGGGCGCACCCAGACACTGAATATGTTCAATGTTGATGATAGGGTGATGATTGTAGATTTACCCGGTTATGGATATGCGCGCGTGTCACGTGTCGAATCAGAACGTTGGATGCAACGATTCCAAGAATACATCATGACACGACGACAGCTGACGCGGTTGTTTGTGTTGATTGATTCGCGTATTGGGGCGCGGGATACGGATTTGGAATTGATGGAATTCTGTGATGCAAATGGGATTGCGTACCAGGTTATTTATACAAAAACAGATAAAAAAATTCGCGAAAAAAATCAGGTCGTCATTGATGTAAATTCGCATCCGGCAATGGTTGATGATGTGATTGAAACATCGTCGGAAAAAAAGTTTGGAATTGATAGGTTAAGGGCGATAATTGGAATCAAATAAAAATATTTTCTGTGTATCAAATCCGGCCAAAATATTAGATGGTTTGTGGCGCGTGATTTCTGAATCAGGCTATGATTTGGTCGATATGTTGATTTTTGTGCCGAATCGTCGTGCCGTGCGCAGTGTGGAAAAAATGATTGCCGATAAAATGGGTGGGGCGGCGATTTTACCACATCTGGTACCATTGGGCGAAGGTGTTGATGATAACGACACAGATGGCGATGATGATAATGTTATATCCGAATTGGAACGTGTGGTGGCAATGTCTTATTTGATTGCGGGTCTGCCAACGGTACGAACAATTTCGGCCGCGTTGCCGGTTGCGCGTACATTGATTACCATGCAGGATTATTTAGAAAATAGTTGTGTTGATATTTCAGATATAGATTGGAATGGATTGGTTGATGAAAAATACGCTAGACATTTTCGGGACAAGGCGGAACTTTTGACGGTTTTGGGTCGGGTTCAGCACGAGATATATAATGGCCGTGAAACCGGTGTGCGCGCACGAAATCGTTCGATTGATGCGTGGGGGACATATATACAGAAAATGCCGGTCGATAAATCACTGATAATTGTGTGTGGTTCCACGGCCAGTGTTCCGGTTGCGCGAAAATTGATGGCGCGTGTTGCGTCTATGTCAAATGGTCGAATAATTCTGTCTGGGCGAATTTCTGGCGTATACGACGATTTTATGTTGGACACACATCCGTATAATTCGGAATACGAATTCTTGGTGCAAATTGGTGTTGCGCCGTCGGATGTTCGGTGTATTGATGTTGGGGTATCGCATATAGATTTTATGAATCGTGCGTTTGGAAATTCGGTTGATATGTGTCCGGATTATGATTTATCCAATTGCCATTTGATTGTTGCGAATCGCGAATCAGAAGAAGCGGCATGTGTTGCGGAAATTGCCGCCCGGGCAATTGATGAAAATAAAAGTGTTTTAGTGATTACGCCTGACGCGGCGGGAAATCAGCGTTTGTTGACCGAATTTTTGCGACGAAATATTGTGGCTGATTTTTCCGGGGGGCTGTTGGGTGTGACGCCGGCCGGTCGGGCAATATTAAATATTATGGATGATTGGATTGATGCGGGTGATGATACATTTCAAAAAATATATTATAAAAATAATTGTGATTTGTTTGATACGATTGCGGATATTGTGCAAAATATGCGTGAAATAATGTCGCCTAAATTTGATGCGTCTGATGATGTGTCGATTATGGTTTGGGAAAAAATCAAAGAATTATCAGAATGTTTAAATTTGCAAAATATTCATGTGAATGTGGCCGATGCGCGCGCATTTATTGCCGATGCGTTGTCTGGGGTTCGTGTTCGGGGTAAAATGAATGATGGGGCGTCGGTTGTTGTGTTGGGGACAATAGAATCGCGTATGCAGACCGCAGATGTTGTAATTCTTACCGGACTGAACGAAGGGATGTTTCCGGCAACCGGATATGAAAATCCGTGGTTGCCGCGGTCTGTGGCGGATAAAATTGGATTACCGTCACCGAATCACAAGGTGTCGTTGATGGCACTGGATTTTATGAATTTGTCGTGTGGCGCGAATGTTTATTGGACGCGCAGTCGATTGTCCGGTGGAACACAAACCCAAGAATCACGATTTTTATCACGGGTAATTGTGGCCCGTGGTAAATATGATACTTCATGTGGTATTGAAATATTGGATACGGTTCGTGCGCGTGATGTGGTTGCGCCACGGCCATTGTTTTATGGGGACCCAACCCCGCCGTCCGATTGGTCTGATGTGTATGTGACAGATTTGGAATACCTGATACATAACCCGTACGCATTTTATGTCAGGCATATTTTGCGTATCGCGCCAATCAAAGATTACTGGGAATCGGTTGATGCACGTGATTTTGGTAATATGGTGCATGATGTGTTGGAACATGCCCCGGTCGGCGTAACGCGTGAATATTTGATTTCAGAGATGGACCGTTTGGCACGGGAACGGTTGGGGAATAATAATTTGATATTTAATTTCTGGCATAGGCGTTTTGTTGAAATTGCCGATGTGGCAAAAAATATGTTGGATGCAACCGTTGGTGCGTCGGTTGAAATTGGTGGTGTTGTGCGTATTGCGGGCCGTAATGTTCGTGCGCGTGCAGACCGAATCTGGGATGGGGGTGTGCTGGATATTAAAACAGGCGCGGCCCCGACCAATGCACAGTTGGCCAAGGGTAATATGCCGCAATTACCACTAGAGGCATTAATGTTAAGTACCGGGGGATTTAAAATTCCAACATCCGAGAAAAGTCGTACACCGATTATGCAATTCTTACAACTGAAAAACGGTGATGTACGGTTAATTGAATATTCATCGGAACAAACCGCGGAAATGATGCGTGTCGCCCATGAACGTGTTCAAGAATTGTTTAATATATACAGTGCGGGTGGGGCAGGCTATGAGTATCGTCCGAATACAGACCAAAAATATCGCGGATATGATGATTTTGCCCGTGCCGAAGAACGGGACTAGGTCAATTTAATCATTAAACCGCAATGGTCGGTTGGTTTCGCGGCGTTGCGCGGTGCGGTGTCTATTTCGCACGTGCGAATCATTTTTGCGGCGGTTTTGTTTGCCAAAAAATAATCAAGGCGCAGACCCTGGCGGTTGCCAACCGTGTCACGACCGCGATAACCGTACCAGGTATAATCCACTTCGTCGGGGTGTGATTCGCGCCATGCGTCAACCCAACCGGCGTCAATCCATGATTGCATTATTTCACGCGCGGCGGGGGCCGAAATACTGGACCCGATATAGTTTTTGGGATTCCATACATCGCGGTCGGCAATGGCTACATTAAAATCGCCACCGATTAAGACCGCCTCTTCGGAATTGATGTATTGGGCGATATAGTTCGAAAATGCGCGCATCCATTCTAATTTATATTGAAATTTTGGCGATTCAATTGTGTCGCCGTTTGGCATATATACGTTTATAACCCGTACGCGTCCGTCAATAACGGTTTCAAGAAAACGCGCGTTTGGGTCGGCATAGTTCGGGATGCCACGAATTACATCTTCGATAGAATATTTTGAAAAAGTTGCAACACCATTCCAACTTTTTTGGCCAAAAACCTTAACATTATATCCATACTCGTCAAATAAATTATGTGGAAAAGCCGCGGTTTCAACCTTTAATTCTTGGACCAAAATTGTGTCGTATTCGCCGGATTTTAATATATCAAGAAATGATTCTATGTGCGCCCGAATAGAGTTTATATTTAATGTTAGTATTTTCATGTTTGCAATATTTCCTTTTATGAATATAATAGTCATAAGATTTTATAAAAACAACAAGGATTTTTATTATGAATATGTTTCAGTTTTTGGAAAACGCCGCCCAAAAATGGCCAGATGGGGTTTATTTGGTGCGTGAAAACGTTACATTTTCCGGCTTTATAGACCTGGTTAAACGGCGGGCGGCAACGTTGCATGAAAATGGTGTGCGGGCCGGTGATGTGGTTGGTATTTTGTCGCATAATATTCCGGCGTTTCCAATTACATTGTTTGCGGTATGGTATTTGGGTGGAACGGTATTGTTGTTGGATACAAATTTAACGCCGTTTGAATACGATAATATGGTTGCAATTACTAAATGTAAATATGTTTGTGCCGAAAAATCGTTCCATTACAAAACAGATGGTTTTAAATTTATGGATATCACAATGGACGATGGTGATGAAAATAAACGTTTGAAACCCGCAAAGTTAAAAGATAGCGATATTGCGACATTGTCATTTACGTCTGGCTCAACCGGTACACCCAAGGTGGTGCCACTAACGCACTATAATTTAATAGAATGTGCAAATTCGTTGTTGGATATGCGCGAATATTTCGAAGTTGGCGATATCATGTATGGATTCTTGCCGATGTATCACATATTCGGATTCGCGGTGGAAATATTGGCAACATTGCAATATGGTGCCGGCGTTTTGTTACAGCCAACCGTGAACCCCAAAGAATTTTTGGCGGACTTTAAACAATATCGCCCGCACGTAATTCCGGCGGTGCCGCGACTGTTTGAAGTGTTCAGAAATAAAATTATCGACAATATCAAATCACAACATAAATGGACCGTGTTTTCTTTTTTGATGAAGAATGCCGGGTGGTTAAAGAAAATTGGGCTTGGTAAATTGGTGGATATGGCGCGCAAACCGGTGTTGGATGTGTTCGGTGGGCGTGTAAAGTTGCTGATTGCCGGGGGGGCGGCGACGAAGCCTGAAATTGAAACATTCTTTACATCATTGGGACTTGGGTTTATCCAGGGATTCGGTATGACGGAAACCGTTGGACCAATCTGTATTTCAAAACCGTGTCGGGGACGTGTCCCGTTCGCGTTTGGCGGGCCAACAACAAATAACTATGTCGAAATTCGTGATAAAAATGCCGATGGGGTCGGAATACTCTGGGTCAAGGGCAACCAGGTGTTTAACGGTTATATGAATAATGACGAGGCAAACAAAACATCGTTTGATGACCGTGGATTCTTTAATACCGGTGATATGGTGTCGATGGATAAAAATGGTGAATTGCACTTTGCCGGCCGTAAAAAACAGGTTATCGTTCTGGATAGCGGTAAAAACGTCTATCCCGATGAATTGGAGGGTTTGTTTATCACGATTCCGGGGGTAAAAAATGTCGCGGTGTTTGAACATCGTGTCAAAGATAAAACCGTTGCATACGGCGTATTTAGTGTAGAAGATGGTATGAGCATGGAAAAATTGGCGGCCGAGGTTGCACGTGCAAACAAGCGGGTTGCATCATATAAATGGGTGACACACTTTGCAATGACAACCGAAGATTTGCCAATGACCAGTACGCAAAAGGTCAAACATCATATCGTCCGCCAGAATTTGATTGATGGCAAATATCCGGATAGGAAGGAATAATGCTTTTGACCAAACGCATCGTGCGTTCGGTCAATTTTCTTTTTTAATGAAAAACAAAAGGAGTCAACGATGGTAAAACAAAGAATAGGATATGATGAATATCAAGAGAAGTTATCAGAAGAAAGACAAGCCGAAGAGGCAAAACAACAAAAGCGAAAAAAAGAAAAAGCAGAAGCCCAAAAGAAGAAAGAGAAAGAAGAATTAGAAAGTGCCGCAGAAAAGTTACGTAATAAAAAATTGCGCAAAATTTTTGGTCGAACTGTAGATTTTAAAGATTTTCTAAAGCTATTCTTGGTTTCTCAAATGGTGACTTTTGCGGTTGGAAATATGGCTTATTTTATTGCTGATGATTATGGTGATGATGGTTTAGACTTTTATCATAATGGTGCCGGTGGTAGGAAAATATCTTATTGGCAGGCTTTTAAGGAGGCTTATGGCCTTGATAGTGAGGCGAGGTCGGCTAAGGTCTATTATGTAACCTTGATAGTGTCTTGTATTGTTTTTGTTATGGGGGGGTATGCTGTGGTTAGCGATGGTAAAGATGATAGGTTATATACTTTGCGTACATTAGAACAGTTGAAAGATTACGGTGTAAATGTAAAACAATTGCTTGCAGATATGGGATCGCAGACGAATAAAATAATATCGTCTTTGTCAAAGTTGGATCGTGGGTATTTTGATAATTTGGCGCGCGGGGGATTGAATAAAGCGGAT
This sequence comes from uncultured Pseudomonadota bacterium, assembly GCA_947165555.1. Taxonomy (GTDB): domain Bacteria; phylum Pseudomonadota; class Alphaproteobacteria; order Rs-D84; family Rs-D84; genus Enterousia. Next base: position 7,894 of record CAMVAR010000008.1, read on the forward strand.
TATGAAACTTGTATTGCAATTGTGGAAGGTTATTTGAAATCACATCCAAAAGAATATGAGGAAATTATTAAAGTTATTGATGAAGCGGTGTTGCCAGAATCGATTAAAAAGAAATACGGCAAAGGGAAAACAGTTTCTTTTGGTGCGGCCAAGACATTGTCTGAAATTAAAAGATAATAAAAAATAGTGATTAGTAAGACGGGCGCGGATGCGCCCGTTTTTATAACTAACCACTAACACTTATTTCCCCAAACACAACTGTGAAAATGTGGCGTCAAGGATTTCCGCCGTGCCGATTGTGCCAAGTATTTTGCCAATGGCATCGGCGGCGTATCGAACATGTTCGGCCAATATATCATAATCGCCGTTTGGTTTTGTCATCGCGTTTTCTAATTCGCGGGCGGCGGTTGTCAATAAATCATGCGTGCGCGCGTTTATCATTAAAACCGATTCACCGCGTCCGGTAATGTCGTTTATACGCGTGCGCAGCGTTTTCATCATTTCATCAAATCCGGCACCCGTTTTCGCCGATACATAGATTGCGTTTTCTATGTTGTGCGAATCGACCGTGTCGCATTTGTTGACGACCAGTATTTCACCCGGCGCGATTGGGGCCGCTTTGCCATTCGGAACAATGATGTGCAAAATAATATCTGCGTTTTCAATCTCTTGGTTTGTGCGTTCTATGCCGATTCGTTCAACCGAATCGGTGGTTTTGCGAATACCCGCCGTGTCCGACATATTTACCAAGAATCCGTCTATGTCCAGGTTCGCGGAAACCACATCGCGTGTTGTGCCGGGCGTGTCGGAAACAATTGCGCGATTTGCGCCAACGATTCGATTAAACAGTGAAGATTTACCAACATTTGTTTCGCCGACCAATACTATATTCACGCCACCACGAATTGCGCGCGCGGTTTTATATTTCATCAATGCGGCGGAAATCGCCGTATAGAGCGTTTTTATATGTTCGCGAACAGTGTGTCCTATGTTCGCCGGCAAATCATCCGCCGGGTAATCGGTCATTGCCGCCGCATAGGCGGAAATTTCCAACATTTGTTGCCGCCAATCGGCATAAACCGTGCCGTCGCCCCCCATCATAGATTTTAACGCCGTGGCACGTTGTTTGTCGGTTTCGGCATCAAGCAGCGCGGCCAGTCCGTCAACATCGGACAAATCCATTTTGCCATTATAAAACGCGCGCCGTGAAAATTCGCCTGGGGTGGCGATTCGCATGTCGTGCGCCCGCAAAAATTCAAATATTTTATTTATAACCGCCGGTGCGCCGTGCGAATGAATCTCTATGACATCGGTGCCGGTAAAACTGTGCGGGGCGGCAAAATATATAACAACGCATTGGTCAATGATTTCCCCCGCATCGTCGGCCAGGTTTGTAAAATACGCATGCCGTGGCGCCAAGGTGGCGCGCCCAATAATTTTTTGTGCAAAGTCTTGTAAATCGTTGCCCGATATGCGAATTACCGCAACGCCGGATTTCCCATGCCCAGATGATAATGCAAAAATTGTATCGTTATTATTCATATTATTTATTTCCGCTTATTTCCCGTAATGCCATGGGGACCAGTTTTGTTATGTCGGCGGTTGGGTTTTGTGCAACCAATTTTTGTGCCATATCAATAATATCCATACGCCGGTATCCCAATGATTCCAACGCAGACAGTAAATCCGGCAATACGCCGGTTGACGATACATCGGGCGTGAACAGTGTTGCGGACGCGCCCGCGACGCGCGATTTTAATTCAACAATAATTTTTTCCGCCATCTTTTTGCCGACACCCGGCGCGGTCGAAATTGTTTTCGCGTCGCCCGTTGCAATTGCGGTCATAAGTGTATCGGCCTTTATCGTTCCCATAATCGACATCGCAACCCGTGGCCCAACACCCGACAACATATTAAACAAATCGCGCCCCGATTGATTCATAAACCCAAACAGACGAATCGAATCTTCGCGGACAACCGTTTCAATCCAGAGCGATATGTTCGTTCCCAATGTCAATGTTTCCGGCGTATAGACCATATATCCAACGCCGCCCGTCATCAAAATTATGTGGTCATTGCCAATGTAATCAACAATGCCTTGCAATTTTCCAATCATTTGTTATCCTTATGCCATATTATTTTAATCTAATAAAATCAAAAGGTCAAACAATGAGTGGACACAGCAAGTGGCATAATATTCAACATAAAAAGGGGCTGGCCGATGCGGCGCGCAGTGGTCTGTTCACAAAATTGGCGCGTGAAATTACTATGGCGGCAAAATTGGGCGATAAAAACCCGGATAACAACCCGCGGTTGCGACTTGCCATTTTACAGGCACGCAAAAATTCTATGCCGAACGATAATATTAAACGTGCCATCGACAAGGCATCGGGTTCAAATACCGAAAACTATGTTGCCGTGCGTTACGAAGGATATGGCCCCGGTGCCGTTCCGGTAATTGTAGAGGCGTTGACCGATAACCCGCGCCGCACCGTGCCCGAGGTTCGCAATATATTTGCCAAAAATGGTGGCAATATGGGCGAAGAGGGGTCGGTTGTGTTCATGTTCACGCGTGTTGGGCAAATATTCTATCCGGCGACAATCGGTAAAACCGAAGACGAAATGATGGAAATTGTTATGAATGCGGGTGCCGATAACCTTGAAACATCGGACGAAGGATTCATTATTACAACCAAGCCCGATGATTTTATGAATGTGCAAAAGGCGATTTCTGATGCCCTTGGCGAACCGGAAAATGCAGAATTGACATGGGTTCCAAATATGCCGATGGATTTAGACGAAGAATCATACGCAAAAATTGAAAAGTTGGTTGATGCGTTGGATGCCAATGACGATGTGCAAAAGGTATTCACCGCCGCAAATTAGTGATTAGTGTTAGTGGTTAGTGCGGGCGCATTTCGCGCCCGTTTTTATTTTATAAATTTTTCAAATTGGGTTGTGTTGGCGTGGGCCAGGGCGATTGCGATGGCGTCGCTTTCGTCCGGCGTTTTGGGGTTTGCGCCCGGCAACAGTATTCGCACCATTTTATCAACCGACGTTTTGTCCGCATGGCCCGCACCGGTAAGAATTTTTTTAACACGATTCGGTTCGTATTCAAATACCGGAATATTTCTAACCGATATCGCAACCATTGCCGCCGCGCGTGCGTGTCCCAAAATAAGTGTCGTTGTCGGATTTTTGTTTACAAAGGTTATTTCCATGCTGGATTCGTCCGGCGAAAAAGTATCAACTAATTTTGTGACTTCGTTAAAAATAATCGCCAAGCGTTCGGACAGTGCCCCGGTCTTTTTGGGTAAAATCACACCGCTTGCGATATATTTTCGCGCCTTG
>CAMVAR010000009.1 GCA_947165555.1 uncultured Pseudomonadota bacterium
CGCCGATCAAAACAATATAGCGGTGCCGCTTACGCAAAACCAATACCATGCATTGGTGATTTTTGCGTATAATATCGGCGCAAAAAACTTTGCGAATTCCACCGTGGTGAAATACATCAATAACCCAAATTTCCACAGTTCGATATATCCAAACCTTGAATCGGCGTGGCGGTCATGGAATAAATCCGGGGGGCGCGTAATGGCGGGGCTGGGGCGGCGGCGGGATGCGGAATTGCGCATGTTCGTGTGCGGTATTTGACATATCGCGTCGGTGTGATATAATTTACAACATGAAGAAAGTAATATTTATTTTATTGGGATGTGTTTTGGTATTGTCCGCATGTGGTGTGAAATCTGATTTAAGCCGCCCATCGGGGCCGTTGCGGAATTATCCTGTGTACTAATGTTTATGGGGAATAACCATGGCGTCCAAGGCATCAATAATTTTAAGAACAGGCAAAACCGCAAAAAATAAACATGGCATTTTGCATGTAAAAAATATTCCGGCAGATAATGTTTGTGTTTTATACCTTGGTGGAAATTTAACCGAAGACGACCGGGCGGCGTCGGGTAATGCCAAGGTTATTGAACAAGAAATTTTACCAGATATATCTGAACATGTCCCGGTGTATTCGGTGGCATATTCGTTTGATGCGGACGATACCGAATTTGCACGCGAAGTTACGTTTCATAAGTCCGGGCACAGTTTTTTAACAAGTCCGCGTATGCCAATGTTTATAAATGTCAATGCAAAAAATATAGATACTACATTCCGTCGCTATATAATGCCACGATTGAACAAATCATCTGATGATGGGGCGAACGTTAAACTGGTGCTGAAAAATATGCGGTCCTTGTATATTTCGGTATCTGGTGATTATGACAAAATGGTGCGGGCATTGGAATCCAAATTGACATCTGTGATGGGGCGCATGGGCTATTCCAAGACCGACATTACGATGGTGGGGTTTGCCCTGCGGAATAATACAATATCAGAATCAGAACTGGATTTTAAATATATAAACGATATTTTTGAACATGCAATATTGCCACGGATATCTGATAATAATGGTACATCACGATTAAAATTAAATGATGCCATGCGCCGCGTTCGGGCGATGAATATTGTTGCGCATTGTCATGGTGCCTATGTTGTATTGAAATTAGAAGAAAAAATGACGAATAAAATGCGCGAATTGGGATACGACGATGGTGAAATATCCAAGGTTTTATCCCAGATGTTGGTCGTTTCCCATGCTCCATCTATACCGATGGGGGTCGTAAAATCTCGCATGATAAGTTTTATATCGGCAAATGATGATAATCTGGCCATGCCCAAGAATTGGATACGGCAATATGTTATGGCGCAACGGGCCCGCGAATACGATGGCAAGATTGATAATAAATGGATGCCCCCAATGTTTCTTGGTGGAAAGTATGGCAATGTATTCGTTGTGCATAATGCGTTTACACCTGAAAAATTTGGCGCCCCGCGCGACGAAGAACACAACAACACGCATTATATTGGTATCAAAAATCAAACCAATGTTGGTCAATTAATGGCACTAATATCCGGTAATGTGATAAAGAACGGGATTAAAAATTCGCTGTCCAATCAATCTGGACGGTTTCGCGCATTGCCCCCGACGCATAATTTGATACTAGGGGGCGTGAACCAGAACTGGTTGGTGGAAACATTTAAATTGATGCGGGCAAATGGCCGTGCATTCATGCGCGCGGTGTACAAATATGCGACCGAAAACGTTAAATCAATGCGCACAATTCGTGGAATGGATGGGGATTTGGAACGGGCACCACACAGATAAACATACGACACAAATCAATACTGTGGTGGGCCCGGGGGGATTTGAACCCCCATGGGTTTCCCCACCGGAACCTAAATCCGGCGCGTCTACCAATTTCGCCACGGGCCCAACATGATAAAAACAATATTATGATAAAAAAGACTTGATTTCCAGTAAAAAATAACCTAAAATCCCGTGCAGTATAATAAAAAGGGCAATAAAATGGCATCTAAGAAAGGTAGCAAAGAAATAATCAAACTGGAAAACAAAGAAACCGGTTATTTTTACACTGTAACAAAAAATAATAAAACCGCCACGGGCAAGGTTAAACGTCGTAAATACGACCCGAAACTGCGTAAACACGTTGAAATGACCGAAGGCAAAATGTCACACTAGGTGGGTATTGTTTATTACGGGCGCAATCGCGCCCGTTTTTTGTTGCATAAAAATATGCGTGTTGTTAAAATTCGACCATAACAAAGCAAAAGGAGAAAAAATGAAAAAATCAATTATCGTTGGTGCAATATCTTTGGCGGTGTTGGGCTGTGGCGCAGACGCGGAAACCGTAACCGTATTTGATGCCGAATGCGAAACGGTTTTGACGGGTGAACGCGGTGATGTGGTGGCAAAATGTCCGGTCACAGAACAATTGGCGGCGATTCAAACCGAAACACCAAACGCGATGTTTTTAAGCGTTGACCCGGCGACATTGATATTGGATGCGGACCGCGTTTATGTAAATATTGTTGATGGCGATTGTGGTGAAAACACCGTCGGATATCGTGTGTTGGTCAATAATCCGGTATTTGATGGTGAAGCATTATATGCGGTCTTCAAATGTGTTGAAAAAGAATAAATTGTATTAAACCCAAAAACACCGGCGCACGCCGGTGTTTTTCATTAACCACTATCCACTATTTTCCAAACTTTCCACTGCGTGGGAATCCGACCGGAATGGTGTGTCCCTGGGACGCACGTTTCCCGGCCCAGGGCTTCCAATCGTCCAGTTTTGTTGTACCGCGACCGGTTGTCCAACCAAAGCCATCCACCGCATTGAAAAACATTATATCCAAAACATACGTGCGTTCGGCATTATATTTTTGCAGAATTACACCTTTGCCACGAATCATTTCCGGGATTTCCGATGTCGGAAAGATTAATAATTTGTCGTTAGAACCCGATATTGCAACCGTATCACCCGTTACAGTCACGCACATTGTTGCCGGATTTTTATCATCAACATTCATAACCTGTTTGCCGGTACGCGTTTGTGCAACGCAGTTTTCACCCGAAACGATAAAGCCATTTCCGTGTCGTGAAACGACCAAATATCGGGCCGATGTGTCCAATACGAACGCACGCACAATATTTTCTTCGGCACCAATATCCGCCATCATGCGCACAGATTCCCCAAAACCACGTGCCGACGGTAAATCATTCGCGGCCAATGTGAACATTCGACCCGACGAGCCAAACAAAGATATTTTGTCGGTTGACATCGCATGGAATGCAAATTTTAATTCGTCCCCTTCTTTGAACTTTAAATCCAATGAATTCAAATCCAGGTGCCCCCGCGCCGCGCGAATCCATCCCATTGCGGATAGTATAATTGTCAACGGTTCTTTTTCGATAAATTCATCCGTATTAACAACAATTTCTTCGGTTTGTGTCGCCCATGTGGTGCGCCGCCGTCCAAGGGTTGTTTTTTTATCAAATTGTTTTTTGATATCGGCAAACCATGCCTTAATCTGGGCATTTTGGATTTCCGCACTGTCCAACAAGGCGACCAATTTTTCGCGTTCCGCGCGCAATGCCGTATCTTCGCGACGAATTTCCATTTCTTCCAGTTTGCGTAACGCGCGCAGCCGTGTATTTAAAATCGATTCAACCTGAACATCGGTCAAATCAAACTCGGCCATTAACACAGATTTTGGGTCGTCTTCGTTTCGAATAATTTCAATTACCCGGTCCAAATTCAGATATACGATTAACAACCCGCCCAATATTTCCAACCGCCTATCGATATTTCCCAAACGCCACCTGGTCCGACGCAATAAAACATTTTTTTGATGTGCGATAAATTCCAATAAAACGTCACGAATTCCCATAACACGTGGCGCGCCATTCGAATCAATGACATTGAAATTCATGTTGAATTTATATTCCAAATCAGTCATCGCAAACAAATGCGCCATCATTTTATCTGCGGGTACATTGCGGTTTTTTGGCGTAATAACAATGCGCACATCGGTCGTAGATTCATCGACAATATCATCAACCAACGGCAATTTTTTGGCGTCAATCATTTCGCCAATTTGTTCCACCAGTTTGGATTTGATAATTCCATACGGGATTTCGGTAATTACAACCTGGTATCCGCCGCGTTCCAATTCTTCGATTTCCCATCGGGCGCGGATTCTAAATGGCCCCTTGCCGGTTTCATAGTTTTTAACAATTGTATCAAAATCATCGATTAAAACGCCACCGGTTGGTAAATCAGGCCCAACCAATTTTTTGCAAATTTGTGCGGTTGTTGCGTCCGGACGGTCCACGACCATGGTTAAGGCATCACAAACCTCTGCCACGTTATGGGTTGGGATATTGGTCGCCATACCCACGGCGATACCCATTCCACCATTTGCCAACAAATTCGGAAATGCGCCCGGCATAACAACCGGTTCGGTTGTTGTCCCGTCAAAGTTTGGCATCATATCAACACTATCTTCGTCAATGCCATCCATAATCAGCATAGCCGCGTCAGTCATTTTTGATTCGGTATAACGATAGGCCGCCTGGGGGTCGCCATCAATATTACCAAAGTTACCCTGGCCATCGATTAGTGGGTAACGGACGGAAAAATCCTGGGCAAGGCGGACCATTGCATCATATACCGACGAATCGCCATGGGGGTGATAATGACCCAATACGTCACCAACCACCGTTGCGCATTTACGGAATGCGGCCGCCGGGGATAACTTTTGACGCAACATAGAATATAAAATACGCCGATGCACGGGTTTTAACCCATCGCGTACATCCGGCAATGCGCGTGATACAATCGTACTGACCGCGTATGACAAATAACGCGTGGACAGTGCGTCGGCCAACTGTTGTGAATCAATTCTTTCTTGTGTTTCTTTACTCATAACGACATAAAATTAGAACATTTGAAAAAAAATAACAACCGAAAAAAGCAAGTTTTTTTTACATCACGATTTTGTTTTTAATTTCGCGTATGCGGGCCAAAATTTCACGCAGGTCGGCGTCCGTAACGTCAATATTTGGACGATTTTTGATTTCGTCGGCCAAGACGATACATAATGTTGCCAACAACGAATTTTCGGGCAAGGGCCCAATTTTATCTAAAATCTGGCGCGCGCGTGCATCCACCATTTTCCCTAATTCAATCAGACGTGCCTCTTGCCCGTCTTCGCATCCCATTGGATAGTTTTTGTTTACAATTGGTATGGATACAACACTCATGCTAGCTTCTTTAGTACATTTATGGCCTGGTCGACCAGGTCGGCGGCATGCGCGTTTTTATCACGCAGTTTTTTTACCTGTTCGGTTAAAATTGCCACCTCTAAATCCGTTTGTTTGCCGGCGTTTACGGCCATTGCCCGCAACCCGGCCGCCGCATCGTCCAGTTTCGCCAATTCTTGAAAAATTTGTTCCTTGATATCGGACATATTGTCATTTTAAGATATTTTTTATATGCGTTCAACCCCAAAATGTGATATAATCTTGCAGAAGATTTGTAGGGGTGTAAAATGAAAAAGAAAATAGTATATATTTCCGGTGCAGATATTTTTACCGCGGCCGACGTTCACGCCGCATTCCAAGAGGTTCGCGATACATTAAAATTGTCGGATGATACGATTCTGTTTGGGGTCCCAATTGATGATGTTGTATCCGATTCCGTTGCCCCGGATGTACCGATTGCACCAAAACGAACACCGGCACGTGCGCGCCCCCTGCGTGCCGCCGAATCGGTTGTAAAACGGCCGGTTTCATACGATTTGACGCCCGGCCATACATCAGATTTATGCGACGATAACGTTAATAAAAACGAATCGGATGTTGTATTATGTGATACTATGGACAAAGAACCGGTCCCAACGCCAATTGATGCGGCAACAATAATCAATACGCCAATTGCCGACACAAACCATATCCAAGATGCGTCGGTTGTGCCAATTTTATCAATTTTGGGTACTAATTCAGAATCAGATGCCCCAACACTGGCCGATTCGACCACAGAAGCGATTGATTCTGAATTAGAATTGTCAGACGATATAAATGTTAATGCAGATTCTGACGATGTTTCTGATGTTGCGGATATTATGAATGATGATACACCGCACGACACCAACGAAGATACGTTGGAACAATTATTGGAAAAAATGACTCCATTGCGTGAAGATGTACACAATTCTCAATTGGGGGGGGGCGATGAATCAATTGACGAAACATTGGATTTAGACGACGAATCTGACGCCACATTGGAAAATTTAGCCAGCGAATTTGCCCAGGTCCAAGACCAAGTTCCAACGACAAAACGTGGTGCCGAACGTGGTAAAATTGGTAAACTAAAAAGCATTTTGCCATTCAAAAAAATAAAACGCGAAGATTCAGGTATTTTGGGCGACCTGTTTGGATGGGCGGATATTGCCGCAAATGATGAAAATTTTACAAATGCCGCATCAAAAAAGTAAAAGACGTACCCAGTGAACGAGTTAAATATCGTTATAACCAGATTAACCAATGCCGGACTAAATGTTCTTGGGGCGGACAGTGAATTCATTTATATCGAAGACCCGGCATGTATTATCCGCAGTTTTGAAACATTTATTGGTTATGCGTGGTTGGCATTGGCGGTCGTTACGGTGGGAATGCTGGCCGGGTGGGGAATTGCGATGATTCGCGGGTCGAAAAACGATATAAAAAACAATTTTAAAAATTTGTTTTTAATTTTTGGAATTGTAACGGCTGTTGGACCAATATTGAATATGATATATGGGGGGGATTTGATTGGTGCGGCATGTGAGAAAACAAAAATTTCAATGACGACGGTTAACGAAATATTAATGGCGCAATCAAATTCGCCGGGTATTGATGTGGCCAGTTATGAAGATATTAACATTTATGATAGTGGTCCAAATTGGAATGTGGCCGTCGATGTGCCAATCGCCCCCGATTTGTCGGCATACGAAGATTCTGAATATGGGACGGGGACGTCAATGACATCGGGTGCAACCAACACGACATCAAACAATGGTATAAATAATAATTCCGCGTCCGTTGAAATGGTAAATGGTAATCTGAATATACAAATCGGTGCAACGGTCCCGGTGTCAATTAAATCTAATAACGCGGCACGCAGTGTTACATATATAATGGCGGACGGTACGACCGAAGAACGAAGTGGCGGTGCATTGGCCTGGCGTACAAATAATCCGGGGGCAATGCGTATCAGTGATTTTGCGATTCGTAATGGGGCAATTGGCGAACATCGTGGTATGGCGGTATTTGCAAATCGTGAATCCGGGCGTGCGGCACAAATTGCGCTATTAAAAACATCGACATATCAAAACAGAACATTGGCCGATGCAATGAAACGATATGCACCGCGCGAAGATGGTAATAATCCTGATTCGTATGCGGCGTATTTGGCGCGTGCAATCGGTGTGCCGCTGCATACATATTTACGTGATATGACCGATGCACAATTGGCCAAAATGGCCGATGGTATTGAACGCAAAGAAGGCACACGTACAGGTCAAATAACTAGAACTCAGGGAAACTAATAAATGAGTGAATCAAAATCAAATCGCAAAATTTTAATATTAATTGTTTTAATATTGGCGGTAATTGTGGCCATGATGTTTATATGGCGCATGCCGTCCAAAGAACAAATTGATACCGCGACATCTGATGCGGGTACCCGTTCCCGACCAGTCCAAAATTTATCGTCTAATGAATTTGATGACGGACTTGGGACACCAACACGTATTCAACGTTATAAATTGGATGAATTTGGGGCGGGGGTCGCCGAACGTGCGGAATTTGAATATGATATTAACAATGATGGCCGGCCGGACCTGATTACGCGTACCCGTAATGAAACAGGTACCGTGCATTTTGAATACGTATATAAAATTGAACTAAATGATGGTGAAAAATTAAATGATATTACGCCTGATGGTTTTTATACAATCGAAGGTTCCGACTGTGCCCGTCAAAAATTACAGTTTTCATTTGAACCGGATTTTTCTGTGACAAAAATATTCCGACCATTGGGAGACGAATGGGACACGCCAACCGCATCACAAAAACAGGTGTTTAGTATATGGAACAATCGGATGCACGTTGTTACCGATATTGAATACAAAACCGTTTGTGACGTATCAGAATTGTTCTGATGTGAATTCGCGCATAGAATACAATATACCGCCCGATACAACATAATGGTCAACTAATTGTATGCCAACCATACGCAGTGTTGCGGCCAATTCATGTGTGGTCATAAAATCTTCGGCTGAAAATGATGTGTTTGGTTTTGGATGATTGTGTATTAGTACGACATTTTGTGTGCGAAATCTAATTGCGGTTTTTAAGATTTCGCCCTTGTACAACGATGTCTGATTCCATGTACCCTGACTGTGTTTTTCGTGATACAATAAACGCCCATCCCCGTCCAGGTACAAAACGTGTAATTCTTCAATATTTTGTCCACCCAACATCAGTTTGCAAAAATTCTCTAAATTGGTTTTGTTTAAAAATGTCTGTTTATCAACCGCCTGGGATTCGTAGCCCATTAACATTATTTTCTGAATTACTTTGATAAAAATTGCGGTATTGCGTCCCATGCCGGGTACGGTTGTTAATTCGTCGATTGATGCGCTAAGCATTGCATATATTCCACCAAACTTTTTATACAACAACCGCGCCAATGGGCGTACGTCACGCCGTGGAATAACATAGGCCAACATTAATTCTAATATTTCATATTTTGCCAATTTATCATCAAGAAAATTCTGGCGCAGTCTTTCTCTGTGTCCGTTACGTAATGATAAATCCGGTGCTTTTTCCGACATGATATTTAATCTAGGCCTGAATCATTTTTTCTGTGAATATTGTAACCCCGTCTTCGGTTATCCCCAGTGTGTGTTCCCATTGTGCGGACATCCCACCATCAATCGTGCGTGCGGTCCAACCGTCTGGGTCAATTTTGCATTCGGGACGCCCGGTGTTTATCATGGGTTCAATTGTAAATACCAATCCCGGCACCATTTTTACACTGTCCCACATCTTGTCATAGAAATGATATATTTGTGGGTCATCGTGCATAACTTTGCCAATACCATGACCTACAAAATCACGCGATATAGAAAAACCATGTGGTTTAACAACAGCTTCAATTGTTTTGCCGATTTCTGATAGTGGCACCCCCGGTGCGCAAATCGCGATTGCGGCATTTAACGCATCTTGGCATGTTTGTACCAATTCGCGTGTGCGTGGTGATACGTTCCCAATCATAAACATGCGCGACGAATCGCCATGAAAACCCTTGTATTCTGCGGTCAGGTCCACATTGACAATGTCGCCATCTTTTAAAATGACGTCATCGCTGGGGATGCCGTGTACGATAACATCATTGACTGATGTACAGATGCTTTTTGGATAGCCCATATATCCCAAATCTGATGAACGCGCGCCATTTTGTCGTAAGAATTCGGCAACCATACGGTCAATTTCACCGGTTGAAATTCCGGCCCGAATGTATGGGGAAATATAATCAAAGCATCGCGCCACCAAATCCCCCACAATGCGCAAACGTTTAAAATCTTTGGGTGCATATACTGATGCCAACATCTTAATTCCTCCGTTTAATAGACATTTTATAGGTTTTTAATACTAATTTTAATGCAAAATCCCGTAACAATATTTCTGCCGGCATGCCGGTGATGCGTAACTGGGCTTCTAATTCGCCAAGGCGTTCTAATACCGCGCTGATATCATTAGATGCCCATATTTTCATTGCGATGTTAAATTTATCCGCAACCTTCCAAAACAGACGGGGCAATTGTCCATCCACAACCGCCGTTAACAGTGTTTTAAAATGTCGGTCCAACATGCGGATTAACATGTTCGGTTCGGCATTGTCGTATAATAATCGGTCCAGTGCCAACATTGTGGGACCAATATGCCCGGCGGTCAAAGAATATAAAAAAATCGTCGGGGTTTGCGGGGCCGGTATCCGGAAAACATTTTTCAACATCTTTTAAATCAATGGTTTTTTTATCATCAACATACAGCGCAATTTTTGCCAAAAAACCACGTGTAATTCCACGGTCACCCCCAAGATGCGTTGTCATATATGTTATTGCATCTGGGGAAATTTGCTTGATTTGTGCGACCGTAAATAACTCGTTTCGTATCAAGGTTTCTAGTGTTCGTGCATCATCGGTATAGCATGCAACGGCGGCAATATTTTGCCCATCTTCAAACATTTTACGCAATCCACCACCGGCGCGTAAATCACCCGCGGTTACAATAACCATTGCGTCCAACCCGGCATGCCCAACCAACTCGCCAATAACCTTGGCATGCGAATCACCGGCGTTTGTAATGATGACCATTTTACGTCCGCCAAACATAGACGGGGTCAACGCCTCGGCAAACAGTGCGTCTTGTTTATCGCGCAATTCATCGGAATCCAGTGCAAATATATTGTCTTTGTCAATGGATAAAATCTCGACCGATTTATCACACAATTCGTCAACCAACCCCGCGTCCGGTCCGTATATTAGTACCGCGCGTACCCCCGACAAAGCCTTGGAAAAATCAGATTCTTTCCATTTCATGTTTTATTTTTTTGTTTGTTCGTATTTTATAACCTCGGCAATTGCGCGCGTTCCAATTTTGTCGGCCAATACCGTGATAGTGTTTGCCACCGCGTTATTATATGATGCGTTTGCCGCAACCAGATATCGCACAAATGTGTATGATTCAGATGCAGTCTCGGTTCCGGATGAAATTGTTTTCCCGTCATGTTCCAAAACATATTGCGCACTTAATAGAATTTCTTGCCATGTGGCATCACCGGTTTGTTCCAATGCCTTGTACCGGGTTTGTGGATTTTCCAATGTCACGCGCAGGGTATATTGTGCATCCATTCCGTGTT